>OMSQ01000036.1 GCA_900313805.1 uncultured Prevotella sp.
CACAACTATGAAACGTACAAAATTATTCTTCGCAGCACTTGTTTGCCTCTTCACAGCCAACACAGTATGTAACGCTCACGACATGCCAATACCGGCAGCTCAGCTCCCAGCAGCAGCCAAGGCCTTCGTGCAGCAGAACTTCCCAGGCAAGACTATCGTCTATGCGGAAAAGGACACAGAGTTTATGAAGACCAAGTACGAGGTGAGCCTCAACGACGGCACGGAGATCGACTTCTACAACAACGGCACATTCGACAAGGTGGACTGCCACACGGCACCCGTGCCAGCCAGCATCGTGCCATCTGCCATCCAGCAGTTTGTGAAAGCCAACTTCGCCGGTGCAGCAGTGGTAAAAATAGACAAGGAGCGGTACGGCTATGACATCGAACTCTCAAACGGCATGGAGCTGAAGTTCAACCATCAGGGCGGGTTTATATGCTATGACGACTGAGAAAGGGTCCTTTTTATAAACGTTTGGAGCAAGCCGCATGGCTTGCCCCATTTTTTTGTTCAACAGCGAAACACCTTTCGTGTGGAAAAGCACGCAACCGCTTCCTAACAAGGAGTCACCTCAGCGCCAGGTTGTAGTTGTCGTAGTCTGTGCGTCCTGTGATTTCCTCTATGACCGTTATGCCTGGCGGGAATGACACCTCCTCGCCCTGTGCTATGCCCTTGGTTTCGAGTACCACCAGACCTTCGAGAGCATTGTGGAAGACGTCTATCTGGAAGTACTGTCCTTTCCACACCAAACTGTGACGTGTCTTGATGATGGTTTTCCTGTACGGGTCGGCCTGTTTGAGCAGAGACTCATACAAGCTGTTGCTCACCTGACGGTCGGTAATAAGTTCCTCCTGGGCTGATATCTTCTTCTTCGTGGTATGCACGTTGACGAAGTTGGCACCCCATGTGCGCCGGCGCAGTCGCACCTCGCATCCTGGTTCTGCCACAAGGTAGGTCTGGGTGATATCACTGACGATGGCATCGGGCAGCGACTCGTCTATGCTGACGATAAACTTGCGTTCGTCCTCTATCGGCTGCGGCAGAGCCAGGACATTGGATATCTCCTTTATCACACGGCGCAGTTTGTTCTCAAAATTCTCGTGGTTGTTGATTACCCTGAGGTGCGGGTGTCCTGTCCAGGCCTCTATCACCTTCTTGTCGAGCAGGCGTGCGATAGCCAGTCCCTGTTCATCGGCAGCCTCGTTTCTGCTGGCGTTATTGCTGGTGGTGTAGAACTGTTCGGCACCATCGGCAGCACTCACCAGGTGGAGCACGGCATCATAGCGTTCATCGCGCAGGTGGGGTGTGGTAGTGCCCACCTCGCTTGTGATGCGCTGCCACATCTCAGGAGTGACGTATGCCGAGATGTCCATGGCTCCGCGGTCGCAGACGATGATGGCAGGTTTGCCGTATGCCCTTGCCATACGCATGAACTTGTCTTCGAGAGATAGTTGCACTTCAAGTGTGGCTTTCTCACCTTCGAGAAAGAAATCATGGTTTTTTGTGAGGTAGTCCATTCCTGCCTGTGTAAACATCGTTGGCACCTCGGGAATGGTGAACACCTTGTATCCCAAACTCGAGAAATGCTCTATCACTCTCACCAGGGCAGTAGTCTTGCCTGCACACGGTCCTCCAGTCAGCACTATTCGTTTAATATCCTCGGTCATAGCAAAAGGTTTATTGTGAGGGTTCAAAATTATGCAAAAAATATGAAGGTGCAAAACTATTTTGAAAAACTTTTGTACTTTTGCAAACATTAAAGTCAAGAGCCAGTAAGGAGAAGGATAGAAACACATGACAGAGAAGTATGATGTGATAGTGATAGGCGGCGGTCATGCCGGTTGTGAGGCAGCCACAGCATCTGCCCGCATGGGAGCCCACACCCTGCTTGTCACTATGGACATGAACAAGATAGCCCAGATGAGTTGCAACCCTGCCGTGGGCGGCATAGCCAAGGGACAGATAGTGCGCGAAATCGATGCGCTGGGCGGACAGATGGCACTGGTGACCGATGCCACCGCCATACAGTTTCGCATGCTCAACCGCTCGAAAGGGCCGGCGGTATGGAGTCCGCGTTCGCAATGCGACCGTGGCAAGTTCATCTGGAAATGGCGCGAGGTGCTGGACCACACTCCCTTACTCGATGTGTATCAGGACCAGGCAGAAGAGCTTCTCGTGGAGCACGGCGAGGCCGTGGGGGTGCGCACGCTATGGGGAGCCGAACTGAGAGCCAAGAGTGTGGTGATAACAGCCGGCACTTTCCTTAGAGGACTCATGCATGTGGGCTCCAAACAGGTGGAGGGCGGACGAATAGCTGAGCCTTCAGTGCACCATCTCACAGAGAGCATCACTAGGCATGGCATACGCAGCGGCAGGATGAAGACCGGCACGCCCGTACGCATAGACCGTCGCAGCGTGCACTTCGAAGACATGGAACGGCAGGACGGCGAGACCGACTTCCACCAGTTCAGCTTTTTCGGTCCGCACCGACCTCTCGAACAGCGTCCCTGTTGGATATGCTATACCAACCCCAAGGTACACGAGCGCCTGATGAGCGACATCAGTCTGTCACCGCTTTACAACGGACAGATACAGAGCATCGGTCCAAGATACTGTCCTTCGATAGAGACAAAACTCATGACCTTCCCCGAACGGGAACAGCACCTGCTCTTCCTGGAACCCGAGGGTGAGGACACCAACGAGATGTATCTGAACGGCTACTCATCGAGCATGCCTGCAGAGGCACAGATAGAAGCACTGCGCCATATACCCGGACTGCGCGACATAAAGGTGTACCGACCTGGATACGCCATAGAATACGACTTCTTCGACCCCACCCAACTGCATCACACGCTGGAGTCGAAAGTCATATCCGGACTGTTCCTGGCTGGTCAGGTAAACGGCACCACGGGCTACGAGGAGGCAGGTGGTCAGGGACTGGTGGCAGGCATCAATGCCGCCCTGCGCTGTGCCGGCACCGACACCTTCACCATGCGCCGCGACGAGAGTTACATAGGCGTGCTCATCGACGACCTGGTGACGAAGGGAGTGGACGAGCCCTACCGCATGTTCACCAGCAGGGCCGAGTATCGCGTGCTGCTGAGACAGGACGACGCCGACGAGCGTTTGACCGAGCGCGCGTACTCCATAGGCATGGCCACCCGCGAGAGGTACGAATGGTGGATGGAGAAAAAGGCCGCCATATCGAGAGTGACGGAATACTGCACTCAGACGCACGTAAAACCCGCCCAAGTGAATGCCCTGCTGGAACACGTGGGCACCTCTCCCATCAAGGGAGGGTGTCTGCTCATAGACATACTGAGCAGGCCCCAGGTGACGCTGCAGCAGATGGCCGAGATACTACCCGAACTGCAGGCCATACTCCACGCACCAGAAAATCGCCAAGAGGAGATAGCCGAGGGTGCCGAGATAAGGATAAAATACAAAGGATACATTGACAGGGAACGCATGATGGCCGAGAAGATGCAACGGCTGGAAAGCATCAAGATACGGGGACATTTCGACTACGAGAACCTGCAAGCCATATCCATTGAAGCCAGACAGAAACTCGCCCGCATCAACCCCGCCACACTAGGTCAGGCAAGCAGGATACCAGGCGTGTCGCCAAGCGACATAAACGCCATGCTGGTACTGATGGGCAGGTAAAAGTTTTTGACAACACCAACAATTGTTTCACGTGAAACATTATTAAAACAACATAACAGAGATGAACAACAAAGTATTACTGGAGAACCTCAGAAGCATACCGGACTTCCCCAAAAAAGGAATAAACTTCCGCGACGTAACCACACTGTTCAAGAGCGCCAAATGCCTCCAGATAATGGAGGACGAGCTGTATGAGCTCTACAAAGACAAGGGCATAACCAAGATCGTCGGCATAGAGAGCAGAGGCTTCGTTATGTCGTCGGCACTGGCCGTCAAACTCGGGGCAGGCGTCGTACTGTGCCGCAAACCGGGGAAACTGCCCGCAGCAACAGTACAGGAGAGTTACACAAAAGAATACGGCACCGACACCATAGAGATACACGAAGATGCCATAAACGAAGACGACGTGATACTGCTACACGACGACCTGCTGGCAACAGGCGGAACCATGGCGGCAGCCTGCAACCTGGTGAAGAAATTCAAGCCGAAGAAGACATACATGAACTTCATCATCGAACTGATAAGCGAGGGACTCAATGGCAGAGAAGCCTTCGACCCAGACATAGAAATCACATCGCTCATACAGATATAAGAACAACCGTTCCACGTGAAACATCTCCATCGCAGCCATGGCAAAAACGAGGGAAAATGAAGAAAGGATAAACCGACTGAAAGGCATAGTGGACAACATGCCCGAACTGCCAGGCAGCTATCAGTTCTGGAATGGCGACAAGGTGATTATTTACGTGGGCAAAGCAAAAAACCTGAAAAGAAGGGTTTCGTCTTACCTGCACAAGGAGGTTGACCGGTTTAAGACAAAAGTACTGGTAAGTAAGATTGAGGACATAACCTACACGGTGGTAAAAACCGAAACGGATGCCCTGCTGCTGGAAAATTCGCTGATAAAGAAATACAACCCCAGATACAACGTACTACTGAAAGACGGGAAGACATACCCCAGCATCTGCGTGACCAACGAGCCCTACCCCAGGATATTCAAGACAAGGCAGATCAACAAGAAGTACGGGCAGTATTTCGGCCCATACTCACACCAAGGCTCCATGCATGCTGTGCTGGAGATGATACACCAGACATTCCAACTGAGAACCTGTCGGCTGCCTCTGACAGAAGAGAATGTCAAACAGGGCAAATACAGGCCATGTCTGGAATACCACATACACAACTGCAAGGGCCCATGTATAGGAAAACAGTCGTTGGAGGAATACAACGAGAGCATACGACAGGCGAAGGAGATACTCAAGGGCAACACAAGAGAACTGTCTCAATCACTATATCAGGAGATGCTCAGGCAGGCAGAAAACATGGAGTTTGAAAAGGCAGAGGAGACAAAACAACGCTACATACAGGTAAACAATTACTGTTCGAAAAGCGAGGTGGTAAGTCACACCATCCACAACATAGATGTTTTCAGCATAGTAAACGACGACAGCGCACACCTGGCCTTCATCAATTACCTGCACGTGGCAAACGGTAGCATCAACCAGGCCTTCACGTTTGAATACAAAAGGAAGTTGGATGAGAGTGACGAGGAACTCCTTTCGCTCGCCATACCTGAGATAAGGTCGCAATTTCACAGCGAGGCCAGGGAAATAGTTGTGCCCAAGGCCATGGAATGGGACATGCCAGGAGCCGACTGGACCGTGCCTCAAAAAGGTGACAAGCATCATCTATTGCAACTATCCCTATTGAATGGCAAGCAGTACATGCTTGACAGGCTGAAACGAAGTGAGAAACTCAACCCAGAACAGAAACAGACTCGCCTGATGAAGGAACTGCAACAGGCTCTGGGCATGGAAAAGATGCCATATCATATAGAATGTTTCGACAACTCCAACATCAGCGGAACAGATGCCGTGGCCGGTTGTGTGGTGTTCAAAGGACTGAAACCATCAAGGAAAGAATATCGCAGGTACAACATCAAGACTGTGGAAGGACCCGACGACTACGCCTCCATGCAGGAAGTGGTGTTCAGAAGGTACAGCAGGATGATAGAGGAGGGCTCTCCCCTACCCGACCTTATCATCACAGATGGAGGAAAGGGGCAGATGGAGGTGGTAAGACAGGTATTGGAGAACGAACTGAACATCACTATTCCTATTGCCGGACTGGCCAAGGACAACCGCCACCGCACCAATGAACTGCTGTTTGGTTTCCCGCCTGTGGTTGTGGGACTGAAGACACAGAGCGAGCTCTTTCATGTACTGACGAAAATACAGGATGAAGTGCACAGATATGCCATAACATTCCACCGTGACAAGAGGAGCAAACACGCACTGCACTCTGCCCTCGATGAGATTGATGGCATAGGAAAGAAAAGTGCGGAGGCCCTGCTCAAAGAATTCAAAAGCGTGAAGCGCATACAAGAGGCTACAATTGAGCAAATAACAGCCGTAATAGGACAGCATCGTGCAGAACTAGTGTACGACAGTCTACACAAGGAATAAACTAAAACAACATCTTTTTCTATCTATTTATGAGAGTAGTAATACAGAGAGTGAGCGAGGCGTCAGTAAGCATCAGCGGACTGGTACACGGAGCCATTGGGCAGGGACTGATGATACTTGTAGGAATATGCGAGGACGACGGCCAGGAAGATGTAGACTGGCTGGCAAAAAAGATATGCTCCCTGCGAATATTTGATGATGACAAGGGCGTCATGAACAAATCGGTGACTGAGGTGGGAGGCGAAGCACTTGTCGTGAGCCAGTTCACACTCTACGCATCATACAAGAAAGGAAACAGGCCTTCATGGTTTCGCGCTGCACGCCACGAGATATCCGTACCACTTTACGAGCAGTTCTGCACGTCGCTCTCTGAGGCCCTCGGCAAAGAGGTAAAAACGGGTGTTTTCGGTGCCGACATGCAGGTGAGACTGATAAACGACGGTCCGGTGACGATAGTAATGGATACAAAAAACAAAGAATAATGCAGTCATTAACAATACACAGAGCACAACAACTGGTAGACGAGTGGATACACAGATATGGTGTACGCTACTTCTCTGAACTCACAAACATGGCTTGCCTGACAGAAGAAGTGGGGGAATTGGCACGTGTCATCGCTCGAAAATATGGCGACCAGAGCTTTAAGACAGGCGAGAAAAGTGACCTCGGCGAGGAGATGGCAGATGTGCTTTGGGTGCTAATCTGTCTGGCCAATCAGACGGGAGTTGACCTTAACGAGGAACTACTGAAAAGCATAGACAAGAAGACAAAAAGAGACAGCAACAGACATATAGAAAACCCAAAACTAAGGGCATAAACGAACCAAACAACTATTATAATTATGGCAGAACATCATCACGACGAGCATCATCATGCTCAATTACGCAGTAAGTACGAAGAAGCACTCAGCAAGTACGACACTGCACTTGACGACAAGAAGGTACAGGAAGAGGTGAAGCGTATCATCACTGAGTGTGTGCACAAAAATGACACCCCCGAGGTGAAGAAGTTCCTTATGGGCAGTATTGAACTCACCACCCTCCAGACCACAGACTCTGACGAGAGCGTGCTGGCATTTACAGAGAGAGTGAATCAGTTTGAGGACGCCTACCCCACCCTGCCCCACGTGGCCACCATCTGCGTATATCCATGTTACGCGAAAATTGTGAGCGAGACTCTGGAAGTTGAGGGTGTGGAAGTGGCATGCGTATCGGGAAGCTTCCCCTCTTCACAGGCTCTTTTAGAGGTAAAAGTGGCAGAGACGGCACTAGCCATCGCTGACGGAGCGACGGAAATAGACATAGTGATGCCCGTGGGTAAATTTCTCAGCGGCGACTATGAGGGTGTGAGCGATGACATAAGCGAACTTAAATCTGTTTGCGGTGAGCATGCGATGAAAGTAATACTGGAAACAGGGTGTCTGAAAACAGCAGAAAACATAAAGAAGGCGTCGCTTATAGCTATGTACAGCGGTGCAGACTATATTAAAACATCAACAGGCAAACTGTCTCCCGCCGCCACTCCCGAGGCAGCATACGTGATGTGCCAGGCAATAAAGGAATACTATGATGAGACGGGCATACAGATAGGTTTCAAGCCGGCAGGCGGACTGAATAGCGTGACCGATGCTTTAATATACTACACTATAGTAAAGGAGGTGCTGGGTGAAAAATGGCTCACCAATCGGTGGTTCAGACTGGGCACTAGCAGACTGGCAAACATGCTACTAAGCGAACTGACTGGAGAAGAGACAAAATTCTTCTAGAATATTTCCAAAATTATAAGGGGGCGTTCGTGCGCCCCCCTATCCTATTACCAGTTTCGCTGACTGACAAAAGCCAGATATTCATGCAGGGCATCTGCTATATCAGCATTTCTGATATGACTTTCTATGTACTTATCAGCAGACTTATTTAGTTTATCCATCACACTATGGGCATAATCTATACCACCTTCCTGCTTTGAGAAATTCACGAGAGAGGCTATTTCCTCGGCGCTGACGGCCCTGTTCTTCACCTTGCGGGCAAGTGCAAGCATCTGCTCATTTCGCGTCTTAGAAAGCGCGAAAATGGCCGGCAGAGTGAGTTTACCCTCCATCATGTCATTACCTGTGGGCTTACCAATGTCTTTTGAATCGTAATAATCAAAAATATCGTCACGTATCTGAAAAATCATACCTATCTGGTCGCCAAACTCATGTGCAGCCTTCACTTCTTCTTCAGTGCAACCAACAGAAATACATCCTATTGCAGCACAGGTGGAAAAAAGAGAGGCTGTTTTCATTCGAATTACGTCATAGTAGACATCCTCAGATATGTCTGTATTCATGATATTATTAAGTTGCAGTATCTCTCCACGTGAGAGTGTTCTGCCCAACTGAGCCAGACTCTCGATAATACGGTTATTACGTGTCTGGGAGACGTAAAGCAACGCCGTAGAAAGAATATAGTCACCAACCAGGACTGCAACTTTATTGTTGTAGGAGGCATTCACCGACGGCTGTCCTCTCCTTTCCTCACTCTCATCAACCACATCGTCATGAACGAGTGAAGCCGTATGAAGGAGTTCCAAACCAATGGCGGCATCAATTGTAACGTCATTGATTTTTGAAAAATTCTTGGCTAAAAGCAAGGTGAGGATAGGGCGCATACGCTTTCCACCACGCTGGCGAATGTGCTGTAACACATCGCCTAGCATCTCATCTTTATGAGTGAGAGATGATTCAAACCTTTCTATAAAACAGTTCAGTTCCGAATCAATAGGGGCTTTGATAGCTGATAGTTTATCCATGGTTGAAGAATTTTGCTACAAAATTACATTATTTTCAGAATAAATGGCAAATTATTAGTAATTTTACGCGCTTTTTTGGCTTAACAATCATCATTTTCACGATTATGAAAAAACTCTTTCTCATAGACGCCTACGCCATAGTTTACCGTTCCTACTATGCTTTTATGCGCACTCCGAGAATCAACTCAAAAGGATTGAACACTTCTGCTATATTGGGATTCTGCAATACCCTGCATGAGGTAATGGACAAAGAAAAACCAGAATGGATAGGTGTGGCATTCGACCCACACGGTCCTACTTTCCGGCATGAGATGTACGAGCCATACAAGGCACAGCGAGAAAAGACTCCAGAAGATATCACAAAGTCCATACCATATATCATAGACATACTCCAGGCTCTGAAAATACCATCATTCGTAGTGAAAGGTATGGAAGCAGATGATGTGATAGGCACTCTGGCAAACAAAGCGGCACAGAAAGAAGACATAGAGGTATATATGCTGACTCCTGACAAAGACTATGGTCAACTGGTTTGCAATAGTGTGTATATATACCGACCAAGACATGGCGGCGGTTATGAAATTTTGGGAGAAGAGGAGGTAAAGGCGAAGTACAACATTCAAGAGACAAAACAAGTTATAGATCTGCTTGCTTTGATGGGCGACAGTGCAGATAATTTTCCTGGTTGTCCTGGTGTTGGAGAGAAGACTGCCATAAAACTCATTGGCGAATACCACGATGTGGAAAATCTCATTGCCAATGTCAATAGTCTGAAAGGTGCACTGAAGAAAAAGGTAGAGGAACATATAGATGATATTTTAATCTCCAAAAAACTTGCCACGATAAAAACAGACGTAGAAATTGAGCTGAACCTTGACGAGATGATTGTCAGAAATCCTGATGAGAAGAAACTCAGATCTATCTTCCAGGAATTGGAGTTTAGGACGATGACAGAGAAATTTATGAAATCATCTTCCAAGAAGCCACAAAAAGGCGAAATTCAACTCGATTTGTTTGCAGAATTTGCTGACGAGGGGGCGGGAGTTGCAAAAAATCAAAGTTTTGAAACGATAAAAACCACATCTCACAAATACCATCTAATTGAAAAAGAGGAAGATAAGAAAAATTTATGTGATTTTTTGTTGACAAACGAAATTGTCTGTTTAGATACAGAAACCACATCAACAAATGTTATAGACGCAGAATTGGTTGGAATGAGCTTTGCAACGCGCGAACATGAGGCCTGGTATGTCGCAGTGGAAAGCGAAAGAGAAAAAGCACAAGAGACGGTTGAAATTTTCCGTCCACTGTTCGAACATCCTAAAATAGTGAAGGTAGGTCAAAATATAAAATACGACATGGAGGTGCTTATGAACTATAACGTAAAAATACAGGCACCCATCTTCGACACTATGGTAGCACATTACCTGCTGCAACCAGAGATGAGACACAACATGGACTACATGGCAGAGGCATACCTCAACTACCAAACTATACACATCGATGAACTCATAGGACCGAAGGGCAAAGGACAGAAAAACATGCGCGACCTTACTCCTGCACAAATATATGAGTATGCATGCGAGGATGCCGACATAACATTGCAACTGAAAAACGTGCTCGAATCAAAACTGAAAGAGGGTGGGGTAGAGTCTCTCTTCTACGACATAGAGATGCCACTGATAACTGTATTGGCAGAAATGGAGATGTATGGAGTGCGACTTGATACCAAGGCGTTAGACGATACATCAAAGCAGTTCAACCAGCGGATGAGCGAGATAGAGCAACAAATATATGCACTTGCAGGCGAGAAGTTCAATATCTCGTCACCAAAACAGGTAGGCGACATACTATTCGGCAAACTACAAATAATTGAAAAGCCAAAAAAGACAAAAACAGGTCAGTATGTCACAAATGAAGAAGTATTGCAACAATTACGAGGGAAACATGAAATAGTTTCACTCATACTCGACTATAGAGGACTCAAAAAACTCATTGGTACATACGTAGAAGCACTGCCAAAGTTGATAAATTCAAGAACCGGACACATACACACCTCATTCAATCAAACCGTTACGGCAACAGGCAGACTGTCGTCAAGCGACCCAAACCTCCAGAACATTCCAGTAAGAGGTGAAGACGGAAAAGAAATAAGAAAAGCCTTCATACCCGACGAAGGACAGCTTTTCCTGTCTGCCGACTACAGTCAGATAGAACTGCGCGTCATGGCTCACCTCAGTGGCGACAAGAACATGATAGAAGCATTCCGCGAGGGTTACGACATTCACGCCGCCACCGCTGCGAAGATTTACCACACAGATGTCAATGAAGTAACTCGCGACCAGCGCACTAAAGCCAAACGCGCCAATTTCGGTATCATATACGGCATAACGGTTTTCGGACTGGCAGAGAGACTAAACATAGAGCGGAAAGAAGCTCGTATGCTGATAGACGGCTATTTCCAAACCTTTCCACAGGTGCAGGAGTATATGGAGCAAGCAAAGCAACAGGCACGAGAAAAAGGTTATGTAGAAACATTATTGCATCGCCGTCGCTATCTGCCTGATATTCAGAGTAGTAATGCCACTGTACGTGGTTTTGCAGAGCGAAATGCCATCAACGCACCCATACAGGGCAGCGCAGCTGACATCATAAAACTGGCAATGATACGCATATTCAAGAGATTTGCGGATGAACAGATACGCAGCAAGATGATACTTCAGGTACACGACGAGCTCAACTTCACCGTATGGCCTGAGGAGAAAGAGCGAGTGGAGAGAATAGTTCGTGAAGAGATGGAAAACGCTTATTCGCTTAACGTGCCATTGATAGTTGATATGGGGTGGGGTAGTAACTGGCTTGAAGCACACTGATGAAATACACTACATACATATTCGACCTCGATGGCACTCTGCTCGACACTATTCATGACCTGGCAGCCTCTGCCAACTATGCCCTGAGTGTGTACAACATGCCCGAGCATACAGTAGAAGAGATCCGCAGTTTTGTGGGCAATGGCGTGCGTCAGTTGATGATACAGGCTGTACCTGGTGGTACAGATCACCCTCTGTTTGAGGAAGTGCTTGCCACCTTCAGATATCATTATATGGAGCATTCTCTCGACACCACTCGCCCATACGAAGGCATAAAGAAAACTTTGGCTGCACTGAAGACACGCGGCTGTCGACTGGCAGTGGTCAGCAACAAGATGAAGGCTGCCACACAGAATCTCTGCCAGCATTTCTTTCCTGACTTGATAGAAATAGCAGTGGGCGAAGATGAAGCTGCCGGCATCCGCAAAAAGCCCGCACCCGACTTGGTTGATACAGCCCTGCAAC
>OMSQ01000160.1 GCA_900313805.1 uncultured Prevotella sp.
CAGCAACTCCAATATGACGAGCAGAGTGTCCGACTTCAAGAACCATATAAAAAAGAAGACAGACTTTCTGAAAGAACAATGGGGCGAAGGCATCACAGGAGTGAACGAGATAGAGAACAGCGTGCGCACCGACAAACCCGTCTATGACCTGAGCGGAGAGTTGGTTGGTACCCGGTATGCCGATGGCAACATGAGCCGTAGATTGCCCAAGGGCATATACATCAGTGGAGGCAAAAAAATAGTGGTGCGCTAAGCGCACCACTTATTTTTTATAGCTTCAGTTTTAGTACCAGTCCGCCGTTTGCCGGCAGCGGTAGTCTGACCAGTCCGTCGGCCTTGAGTTCCCCTGTGTACGACCGTCCGGAAATGAGGTCGGCAGCCACGAAGGGTCTTTCAGGCAGACCGAGGAACGTGAAAGCGTGTTCCGGTATGCGCAAGTCGATGTTTGCCTCGTAGTCAGCGAAGTTGGCCACAACGAGGATCACCTCCGTTCCAGCCTTTCGCAAGAAAGCGAACTGCCGATGAGAGATGTGCGGGTTGACATACATGAGGTCGAACGTGTCTCCCTCCCTTATAGCCCTTTCCTCATTGGCTATATTGAGAATGCGCTGATACACAGAATTGAGAGCTTTCTCCTCCTTTTTGATACGTCGGCGGTCGAAATATCCCCTGTATACCGAGTCAACATGCCAGTAGTCGAATATAGTAGTCCTTCCGTCGGTGCCGCTATATCCCTCCTGTTGCATACCCCGTTCGCCCCACTCCTGTCCGGCATAAATCATCACCGGGTTTTTCATAAGCAGAGTGCTTACAATCATTCCGGCGACGCCCTTTTCGGCCTTGCCAGCGAAGAAGTCGCTAGCTATGCGCTGTTCGTCGTGATTTTCGAGGAAATAGAGCATGTGGTCCTTGATATCGTCAGTCTGCTGCCACTGTTGCGTGATGTCAGCCGCTGCACGATTGCCACAAATCACGTCGCGTATGCAGTCGTACATACCCACCTTGTCGTACAGGTAGTCGTAGCCGGCATCGACATACTGTCTGTAAAGCGACGGATTATACACCTCGCCGATGAACAGGATATCGGGGTAAGCGAACTTCACCTTGTCGATGGCCCAATGCCAGAACTGCACTGGCACCATCTCTGCCATGTCGCAACGGAAGCCGTCGACCCCTTTCTGTGCCCAGTAGAGCAGTATGTCAGTCATCTTGCTCCATGTGTCTGGAATAGGCGAGAAATGCTCCGACCTGCCTCCGGCATCACAGTAATCTATGCCGTAATTAAGTTTCACCGTCTCATACCAGTCCTGGCTGGTAGGTGTGGCATTGAAGTGATCGTTGCCAGTGGCCTTGGCCGGGCACTCCTGATACGACTGCTGCTGGACAATAAGATTGAGATTAAGCGGTTGTCCCCAGCAGTAGTAGAAGTTGTTCTTCGTAGAGAAGTGCATTGACGTGTCATCGTCCTGTCCCAGGTCTCTCACCCCTTCGGGTTTAGCTATTGAGCAGTACTGTCGTGCCACGTGATTTGGCACGAAGTCCATGATGACCTTCATTCCAGCCTGGTGAGTGCGCTTTATGAGCTGTTCCCATTCCACCATTCGCTGGAATGGTTCCACGGCCAGAGTGGGATGCACGTCGTAGAAGTCGGTCACGGCATAGGGCGATCCTGCTTTGCCCTTAATCACGTCGGGGTGCTGTGAGGGGATGCCATACAGAGTATAGTCAGTCTGTGTGGCATGGCGCAGAATGCCAGTGTACCAGACATGAGTGACGCCCAGATCCTTGATATGTTTGAGAACAGCGGGAGTAAAGTCATTGAGTTTACCGCACCCATTCTCCTCCAAGGACCCATTCGTCTGGCAGTTGGCATTAGGGTTGCCGAACCACCTAGGCATCACCTGGTAGATAACCGTTTTTTTCTTCATTCCTGGGGTTTTACTATGCCGTGAGCAGTCACAGATTTGTCAATACGTGAGATCATGCCCTGCAGAGCCTTGCCGGGTCCGCACTCAGTGAAGTCGTCGGCGCCGTCGGCAATCATGTGCTGCACACACTGAGTCCATTTCACCGAAGAGGTGAGTTGTGCTATGAGGTTAGCCTTGATTTCAGCGGGTTCAGTATGAGGCATACCGTCCACATTCTGGTATACGGGGCATTTGGGAGCATGAATCTCCGTAGCCTCGATGGCGGCCTGCAGTTCATCCTTAGCCGGCTGCATCAGGGGAGAATGGAAGGCTCCACCCACCTTGAGCGGCAGAGCGCGCTTTGCGCCTGCGGCCTTCAGTTGTTCACATGCGGCATTGATAGCCTCCACATTGCCCGAGATGACGAGTTGTCCTGGGCAGTTATAGTTGGCAGGCACCACCACGTTGTCTTCGGTAGAGATCTCAGCGCACACCTCTTCCACCTTCTCGTCGGGGAGTCCAACGATGGCGGCCATAGTAGAGGGAGCTGCTTCGCAGGCCTTCTGCATGGCCATGGCACGTGCGTAGACCAGTTTCAGTCCGTCCTCGAAAGAGAGGGCACCAGCAGCCACGAGAGCAGAGAATTCGCCGAGCGAGTGACCGGCGGTCATATCGGGTTTAAACTCCTCGCCCATGCAGAGGGCGCTGATAACGCTATGGAGGAATACGGCCGGCTGGGTGACCTTAGTCTGTCTGAGGTCATCGTCGGTACCTTCGAACATGATGTCGGTGATGCGATATCCGAGGATATCATTAGCTTTTTCAAACAAATCCTTAGCCATAGGATTGTTGTCGTAGAGGTCCTTGCCCATACCTACGAACTGTGCTCCCTGTCCGGGAAAAACAAATGCTTTCATTATCTTCTTTCTATTTGAATATTAATTTCGCGGTGCAAAGGTACCAAATATAATCTAAAAAATGTCAACAGAACACATATTTCTGTGCCTTGATAAACAAATGTGGTGCAAGATATTTATATTTGCAAGCACAACATAACACTACAGACATGAAACCGAAACACAGACAAAACAGAGGCAGAATAATGTTTTCAAACACAGTAATAACACTATCAGTACTGACACTCTTGGTGCTGATAGTAATATGCTGGTTGTCAATAGCAAAGTGAGGGGCCGAGGGGTATTTTGATGGCCTTGACCGTGGTGGTGATGTTTGTCTTTGCCACGTCGGGGAGTATGGCTTCTGTGAGGGAGAGATCTGGCGGGTTGATGCACAGCACTTGAGAGAATCCAGCATCGAGCAACTGTTGTCCATCGGCTATGCTCCCTGCCAGGAGTGCCACGGGCACCCCTTGAGCCTTTGCCCTGTGCAAGATGCCCTGTGGCAGTTTACCCATGAGCGTCTGACGGTCAGCCGCACCTTCACCCGTTATGACGAGAGATGCGCCTTGTAACAGAGCGTCGAACCCGGCATAGTGGAGCAGCAAGTCAATGCCAGAACGACATTCAGCATTCATATATTGCAGGAAAGCATAGCCCAATCCGCCGGCGGCACCGGCACCCGCCATGTTCTGCCTGTCGTAGCCAAAGTGACGTGCCGAGAACTGCGCGAAGCGGTTTGCACGGTTGTCAAGAGCCTGCACCATCTCCGGTGTAGCCCCCTTTTGCAGGGCGAAGACATGAGCGGCACCAGAGGGTCCGCAGAGCGGGTTGGACACATCCGTGGCTATAGTGAATCGTACATCATCAAGTGCCCTGACATCGTCCCAAGTGCCATGCGGAGCGAAGGCATCGATGATGGCACGGAGAAGTCCCATGCCGCAATCGCTTGTGGCGCTGCCTCCCAGTCCCACTATGATATGTCGGCATCCTCGTCGCACAGCGTCAACAATAAGCATGCCCGAGCCGTAACTGGTAGCCACCATAGGATTGCGCTCCTCGGGTGTGACCAAGGTAAGGCCGCTGGCACGTGCTATCTCTATCACCGCCGTCTCGTCGTGCACGAGATACTGCGCCACGACATGTCTCATCATCGGGTCCCTTGCGTTTACGTCGACCAGTTGCCCGCCGACAGCCGAATGGAATGCCTCGAGCCATCCCTCTCCCCCATCGCTTACAGGTAAGCACACCACCTCAGCATCAGCCGAAGCTTGCATCACCCCTTGAGCAGCAGCCTCATTAGCCTGGAGAGAAGAGAGGCAGCCTTTGAAAGAGTCTATGGCGATGACGACCTTGCTCATACCATGTTTACTGGATGACCATCGATGAAAGCCTTCACATTGTCAATAGCCACCCGAAGCAGACGCGTGCGAGCCTCTATAGTGGCCCATGCCACATGAGGAGTGATAAAGGCGTTTGGCTGGGAGAGTAGCGGATTAGAGCGCGACGGAGGTTCCTCGGTGAGCACATCAGC
>OMSQ01000092.1 GCA_900313805.1 uncultured Prevotella sp.
GTGACGACATCGCAATAAATGAAGATGCCAATTGTCCATCCTCGTTGTCTAGAATAGTAAAAGGAGAGCCGATATCGGCTCTCCTTTAGATTAAGTAGTGGTAACAAAAGGGGCAAAGTCTTTTGCACTTGCTTAATCGTTACATCGCATAAAAAAAGGTATTAAAATGTACACACTGAAAGAATTTTGGCAACTGAGAGACTTTCCCAGGCCCAAGGGGACGTGGGATGGGAATGTCATCTGCTTGGTGACCAACGCGGAGTGGACTTTCGGCACGAATGAGACACACGGTTTCCTGTCATGCAGACCCCACTCAGCGTGGCACAGATAGCCGATCAACTCCATTTCTCCGAGACCACCACCTTTGCCCGTTTTTTCAAGAGGATGAAAGGGATGACCCCGAGAGAGTTCAGAAAATTGAAAATCGGGAATTGAGTTAGTACTCAGACTGTAACATAGATCAGAATAAAAACAAGTAAAAATATCAATAATTAGAAAGGTAAGAATAAAATCCGTGGAAAAATGCTAACTTTGCAAACAGGAGAGGAAAAAGACATTAGTAACAAAAGAGATACTGTTGGATTATGACGATAAAAGAGCTAATAGATTACTTTGCCGAACATCTGAAGACATTCGGACTGAACGGAGACGACAAACAGCAAGAGCTGTATAAGTGGGAAATTATTTCAAAGTACCATGACAGGCTTGATGCTGACAGTTCCGACTTTGTAAAGAACGTATCGGAAATGAATTTTCTGAATCTATGGTATTCTGGCAACCAACGTACTGCAATGCTAAATTTTTTGAAGTATGAACCTGTAGAATACCGTTCATTACATCGCTTTCTTTATGATGAGACTCAGCCTTTACAAACGCGTGTGACATCGTTTATTGATGGCTGCAACAAGCTTTGGGACACTAAGATAAAGCAGTATTTCCCTGATAAGGGAACAAGCTCATGCTGTGACGAACGTCTAATTAGTTGCTTCCTTGCTGTCAAATATCCAGAGAAATACACATTTTACAAAAGTGATGTCTATCGCAACCTCTGTGAGTTGGTTGGTGTGGAGCCCAAAAAAGCTGGGCAGAAGTTAGTTCACTTCTACGATTTATTGAATGGAAAAGTCATTCCAATGGTCAAAGCTAATGCTGAATTATGTGAGATGGTTGATACAGAAGTCAGCCAACATGGATACCTAACAAGTTTACCACTAACAGCACAGACTGTAATATGGAATGCCATGAGCCAAGGTAAGTTTGATAAGAAGCAGATATGGCAATTCTTCCCTGGTGACGACAAACAGACTTTTGATGACATGGTAGATGACAATTATGTCTCTATTTATGAATGGGGTGAGATTGGGAGTCTCGACAATGATGGACTTCGTGACCAGAAAGGGATTAGAAATGCTCTAAAGGAAAAAGTAGAAGAATACAAGACCAAAGAACCAAGCCATTCTGTAAAGATGCTTTATGACATGAAGCATAACATGAAGATAGGCGACTATTTGATTTGCAGGAATAAAGATTTCGATAAGATAGTGGCAGTTGGCGAAATCATAGGAGGTTATTTTTATAATCCAGACCATCCAGTAAACAATCACTGCGTTGAGGTCAAATGGCGCAGAGGAGAATGGGATATAACACAAATATTAAAAGAATCTCACGACCCTGCATCAGCTGTACCACGATTGCAGAATGTCACGAAAAAAGACTGGGCACAGAAAATAGTTACATTCTTGAATAATATGGATGAAGGAATAATAGAATGTCAAACAAATAATGGTTCAGAAGCCAGGATGGAAGAATTAGAAATACTTAAGCAAAAGAAACAGATTATCCTGCAAGGTGCCCCTGGCACAGGTAAGACTTACAAAACAGCCGCCATTGCTGTAGGTATGTGTAATCCTGCCTTCTATGATTTTGCAGACCACCAGAAGGTCATGGAAGAATATGAAAGATTGCAGGATGAAGGACAAATAGCCTTCTGCACATTCCATCAGTCTATGGACTATGAAGACTTTATCGAGGGCTTGAAGCCAGAGGTGAAGGGCAATGCCGTAGAGTACAACGTGGAGAACGGCATATTCAAATCCATTTGTGAGTTAGCGCAGACACAAGATAAGCCATACGTACTTATCATCGATGAAATAAACCGCGGTAATATATCCAAGATATTTGGAGAACTTATCACTTTGCTTGAAGCAGACAAGCGTAGTGGAGGAGGCGAACACCATATAAGTCTGAAGCTGCCATACTCAAAGGAGGACTTTTCCGTTCCCTCAAACCTGTACATCATTGGCACGATGAATACTACCGACCGTTCTACAGGAACCATCGACTATGCAGTGCGCCGTCGCTTCGCATTTGTCACATTGGAATCAAGAGCTGACGTAATCGAGAGCTGGTGTAACTCTCAATCCGTACCGTCAGATGTCAAGAAGGCTGCTCTTGCCTTATTCGCTCAGATAAACGGAATTGGCAGAAATGACAGTGGTTCTTTCATCGCAAAACATAAAGCTTCCGATTTTGAATTGGAAGATTTAAAGGTCGGTCATAGTTACTTTATGGCTAAAGACATGTCTAGTCTTAAACTGAAGATGCGCTACGAGGTAGTTCCACTTATCAAGGAATATATCAAAGATGGTATTCTCAGGGGTATGTCAGATGACGACAAGTACTTCGACAAGTGGCAAAATGCCGAATGCTATAATCCTACAATAACAGCTTTCGTTGCAGAATAATGCAAGAACACGAAAAGATACCATACGATTCCCTCGCCTTTCAAGAGTATTGGGGGGAAGGGTTACGCCTTCCAGGTCAAAACAAAGGTCTGGACAGATGGTTCTTTCAGTGGCAGTGGCGTAATAGTCCCATAATAGATAACGAACAAGATTCTGAAAAACCAGTTGTAACAGAATCAGGTTATTATGCTTCGTACGTAATAGGTGCTCAGTGGTTTGATGAAGCCAAGACCCTGCCTCTTGTTATTACGACCAAGCATGGCTGTGATAGAATAGATTTCTTGAAGATGTTCAGCGTCTGCTTCAATAGCGGCATTGAAGCCAAAGAGTTCTCGAAGATATATGCGGTTGATATGGAGCAACCACGTATCAAAGCACCCGAACTCAAAAGCATTCTGAGTCCTCTTATTGTTGCCCATTTCCTTTCTATTGTAAAGGAGATTGTCAAACGCGGATTGAAGAAAGACTATGTTCAGCGTGAAGCAAACCTCAGTAAAGTGAAGGGACGCATCGACATCTCCCATAATGAGCGCATGAACATTATGAAGAAACGATATGACAAGGTATTTTGTCATTATCAAGAGTATTCTGAGGACACATTAGAGAACAGGTTGATAAAAAAAGCCCTGATATTCTCTCAACATATATTGCAGATGGCTGGCATCTCAGACAGTCTCATTTCTTTGCAGCATACCATACATGAATGTCTGGCTGCTTTCAGTAGAGTTGGTAATAGAATTGAGGTTTGGGAAGTCAAGGCCATAAAGCATCATAAATTATTCAAGGAATATGATGATGCTATAAAGCTTGCTCAAATGATACTCCACCGCTATGACTACAGCATCACTAATATTACTTCAGCTGAAGAAGAGTATTGTCCTGTTTTTTGGATAGACATGGCCATGCTTTATGAGCATTATGTGTTAGGTTTGCTTCGTGAGGCTTACGGGGATAAGATACACTATCAAGTACATGGTCATACAGGTTATCCAGATTTTGTTTGTTATTCACCCAAAATTGTCCTGGACACTAAGTACATTCCGAGATTTGGATATGGGAACCTAGATACGTATATTGTCCGTCAGTTGAGTGGGTATAGTCGTGATAAGTGGATTTTTCCGTCAAAGCCGGAATCAAATATACCATGCGTGATTATCTATCCAGTTGAGGGGCAGGAAGAGAATCCGTTTAAGAACAAGCAACTGGAAGACTTTCTAGACGTAGAAGACCGTTGTCTTTGGAACTTTCATAGTATAGCTGTGCCATTGCCCGTGTTGGATGATAACGGATAAGGATAATGACCCTGGAGAGGAGCGCGATATTTGAGGGAGCTGGGGTCTAGGCTATTCTAGGCTATTCTAGCTATTCTAGGGTTCTGGGGTAGCTGGGAGCTCAAACTTCAGGTGGCCGATGCGGTGGAAGAGCAGGATGAGGAGCAGCTCTATGGCGTAGGCGATGAGGAAGCTGTACCAGATGAGATGAGGTGCTATGAGACTCACAGCCCAGAGTACGGGGATGACCATCAGAGAGAGGATGAACGAAATGAACAGTGCCATGCGATGGTGGCCATAGAGTTTATATACCGTCATCAGCGTATCGATGTAGCACCAGAGGATAAAGCTCAGGGCAAAAACGCGGAGGGCGTATGCCGTCTCGCCGATAGTGACATCATCGTCGGCACCGAAGAATCGTGCTATGGCTTCGGGGAACACCCAAACGACGATACATGTGATGAGCATGCTGACGGTGATGAACCGGAACGACTTGCGGAGCACCAGGCGAAAGGCAGCGTTGTCGCCGCGTCCCACCTCGATGGAGCCGAGCGCCTGTATGGTACGTTCCACACCTGCCAGAAAGAGGTTGTATATCTGCAACAGGTTCATGCAAACGGCAAGGGCGAATAGTCCCACCTGTCCCTGCACCGCTGCCACAGTATGATTGCAAGCGACATACAGCAGCGCCAGACAGCCACAAGCCAGCGCCAGGGGAGCCCCCTGCGAGATAATCTTTTTCAGCGAGTCGAGGTGCGTGGTGTGGAAGACATTCTGCAACGACAGGTGCAGGTGATTGTCTTTGAAGCGGAAGTGTCGGCACATGATGGCGATGCCCACCAAGTGGCCGATGACTGTGGCCGTGGAAGAGCCCTCGATGCCCCAGCCGAGCCACTTTATGAAGACGATATCGAGCGAGAGGTTTACGGCATTGTCTATCAGAATGGCGATAGACGCCAGTCTGGGACTGCCGTCGACTCCAGCCATAGTGGTGAGAGCCCACATTATCATATAGGCCGGAGCACCAATGAGCATCATCTTCAGATAGTCGTGTGTGAAGGTGAAGAGCGAATCGTGAGTGCAGAGCCAGCCAGTAACCACATCGGGGAAGGCAAGTCCGGCAAGAGAGAACAGCAGTCCTACCGCGAGGCAGAGAGCCATGGACAGCGTGTAGAAATAAGCCACTCCCTTATGGTTTTTTCTGCCCAGTTCGATGCCCACCAGCATGCCGGCGCCAGTAGCCAGGAGCATGTTGAGCGTGAACATCACCTGCACGACAGGCTTAGTGAGATTGATGGCACTCACTCCATCCTCTCCAATAAGGTTTCCGACGATAATGGCATCAACCACGTTGCCAAGACAGCCCGACAGAGCGATAAGAATCGACGACCACAGGAATTGCCAGAAGTTGCGATTGAACGTTGCTTTCTGTTCTTGATTCATCAGTTAGTATGCGAATAATTGAAACAGGAAAAGTTGAGACAAAAGTATAACATTATTTGCAAATCACAAAATCCTCACCCGAGAAGTTATCATTTTCTTATTTTCATCACATTTAAGCCCAAATCGGTCATTAGAATTTGGGGTTATTTTTATTCGATATATTTGGAAGTTTATCGGTTTTATAGTATTTTAGCACCGCAAAACCTAATGAATGACCGACGACATAAGAGACATACTGAAGACCTATTACGGCTATGACACCTTCCGTCCCATGCAGGAGGAGGTGATTCGTCATACCATGTCGGGCGGCGACTCGTTGGTTCTGATGCCCACAGGAGGCGGCAAGTCGCTATGCTTTCAGATATCCGCCCTGGCCATGGACGGCATGGCCATAGTGGTATCGCCACTGATATCGCTGATGAAGGACCAGGTGGAGAGCTTGCGTGAGAACGGCATAGCGGCAGAGGCACTGAACAGCAGCAATGACGAGGCGTACAATCGCGACGTGATAGACCGTTGCATAGCCCGTCAGGTGAAGCTGCTCTATATATCGCCAGAGCGTTTAGTTGGCAGCATCATACAGTTGCTTCATCACATGCACGTGTCACTGTTTGCCATAGACGAGGCCCACTGCATATCTAGTTGGGGGCATGATTTCCGTCCCGAGTACACGCAGATGAGCGAGTTGAAGGCCCATTTCCCCGACGTTCCTATCATGGCCCTGACCGCCACCGCCGACAAGGTGACGAAAGACGACATACTGGTGCAGTTGAACATCCCATCTGCCCGCACCTTTGTGACCTCCTTCGACCGCCCGAACCTGAGTCTGGACGTGAAGCGCGGCTACGGAGCCAGGGACAAGTTGCGCAGCATAAAGGAAGTCATAAGGCGTCACCCCGGTGACAGCGGCATCATCTACTGTCTGGCCAGGAAGACAGCCGAGAAGCTGGCAGGGAAGCTGACCGAGTCGGGCATCGTTGCCGCAGCCTATCATGCCGGCATGAGCAATGAGTTGCGCAACTACGTGCAGGACGGCTTTGTGAACGACAACATACAGGTGGTATGTGCCACCATAGCCTTCGGGATGGGCATAGACAAGAGCAACGTGCGGTTTGTGGTGCACTACAACATGCCCAAGAGCATAGAGAACTTCTATCAGGAGATAGGTCGTGGCGGCAGGGACGGCCTGCCCTGCGAGACCGTGCTGTATTATAACCTGCAAGACATCATCACCCTGCGGCGCTTTGCCGATGAGAGCGGCCAGCAGGAGATAAACACAGAGAAGTTGCAGCGCATGCAGGAGTATGCCGAGGCTCAGGTCTGCAGGCGCAGGATATTGCTCAACTATTTCGGTGAGATGAGCGACACCAACTGCAACAACTGCGACGTTTGCAGCACCCCACCCCTTCGTTTCGACGGCACTATACTGGCACAGAAGGCCCTCTCTGCGATAGCCCGCACCAATGAGCAAATAAGTTTTACCACCACCATAGACATCCTTCGCGGCAACCTGTCTGCCGACATCATCAGCAACCAATACAACAGCATCAAGACCTTCGGAGCAGGGCGAGAGTTGTCCGCGCGCGACTGGCACGACTACCTGTTGCAGATGTTGCAGATGGGCTATATCGAGATAGCCTATAAGGAAGACCGCCATCTGCATATCACCCAGCAGGGTGAGGACGTGCTCAGGGGTCGTTGTCAGGTGCAACTGGCAGTGATAAACCGCGAAGACCTAAGTGTGAAAGCCCAGCGCAAGAAGATGCGCGAGGCACAGCAGATACTGCCGGGGCTGGGATTTGTGGGTGAGGACATGCAACTGTTCAACCACCTGCGCGAACTGAGAAAGCAGATAGCGGAAGAAGTGAAGAAGCCTGCATACGTGATAATGCACGACAAGTCGCTGCATGCCCTGGCCACCGCCAAGCCTACCACCATAGGTGATTTTGCCAACACCTTCGGCGTGGGTCAAGCCAAGGCAAGAAGTTACGGCAAGCGGTTTGTTGACTTCATAAAGGAGTATATAGGGGCAGACGTTCCAAAAGGCAGTTCTGGCCGAGAGGAGCAGGAGCCGAAACAGGAGCCGGACCTGAGCTGGTTTGGCGACTACGAGAAGCAATTGGACATACTACTGCGCCAGAAGACAGAGATAGAAGAGCGCATACAGCACATCCGAGACGAAATCGTGCAGCAGATGGAAGACAGGAAGGCCGACACCTTGCAGTCAGAGAAATTCACAGTGAACTACTATCCAGCGCACCTCGCCACCCAGTTTGACAGCAAGACTTTCAGAGAAGAGAACGAAGAACTGTACACCCGCTACTGTGTGCAGAAAGAGAAGAAGGCAAGCATAGTGATAAGGCAGAACAAGCAAGAAACACAACAATAAACAAAAACGGTAGAAATGAAAAGGATAGTTAATTTTTCAATGGCCTTAGTTGCCCTTTTCAGCGCAATGGCCATGACATCGTGTTCAGGCAGCCGTTCGACAGTTGCCCCCACTGTGGCTGAGATGAACAGCGATGACTTTGTGACAGTGACCGACGTAGTGCCCGATGTCATACTGGAGATACGTTATTATGGCACCTATAATTTCGTTGGCGACAGGATAGACGGTTACATACAGCCCACAGCCCTTCTGACACGAGAAGCTGCCAGATGTCTGAAAGCCGTGAGCGACGATGTGAAGAGCCAGGGCTACCGCCTGAAGATTTACGATGCCTACAGGCCTCAGAAGGGCGTGGACCACTTCGTGAGGTGGGCAGCCGACGTGCCCGACGTGCGCATGAAGCAGTATTTCTATCCAGACCTGGACAAATCAGTGCTCTTCGACCAGGAGTACATCATGGCCAGGAGCGGACATTCCAGAGGTTCGACCGTAGATCTGACCCTTTTTGACATGAACACGGAGAAGGAGTTGGACATGGGCGGCACCTTCGACTGGTTTGGTCCGGAGAGCCATCCTGACTTCTGCGGCAACCCCGACACAGGCGAGTACACTGGCGACAACAGCAAGAGTCCTGCGGGCAGGAGCATCACTGCGGAGCAGTTCAAGAACAGGATGATACTCCGTGCTGCCATGCTCCGTCACGGTTTCAAGCCTCTGAGCACCGAGTGGTGGCACTTCACATTGAAAGATGAGCCTTACACTGACACCTACTTCACCTTCCCAGTTGAGCAGTTGAAAAAATGAAAAACGGCTGAAGAACCTCGTGAGGCAGGCATTGAAAGAGGAAGAAAAAAGGGGAAAATAAGGGGCAAAAAAAAATTGATTGTCTCACGACAACCAATCTTTATTAACCTTAATAATCTAATACCATGAAAAACACGATGCAAATTTACGACATTTTTGCTAATACGCAAGTTATGCAGTCGGATAATTTGCAGATTTTAACATTATTCAAACTTTTTCTCACTCCATTTAACATATTTTTGCATTAGAATAAGTTTCACTTTCTCCTTATCCTCCTTTTGAAGGAGCGGTGATGAGAGTGAGAACAAAATAGATTTCGATGAATTATCGTATTGTGCCTCTATGAAAGGAGGCTGTATGAGTGAGCAGATATATGAGAACTCCTCCTGCTGCATATCCTCAGGTTTAGCAACCAGAGTCTGCGGAGAAGGAATAGTAATAAAATCGGATGTAGGAAGAGGATTCCACTGAGAGTCGTAGAAAGAAATCTGCGAGGTAGTTACAGGTATATCAAGATGACGAATCAGCATTATAATCTTCCGATTGGTACTGGCATCGAGGACAGCTAATTGCCAGCGACTTATGCTATTGGGAGACAGAAGAGCATAATCGGCAGAAAGCGAATCGAGAGCAGAAGTGCCATCGAGGTCATTATTTATATCAGCGTGGACATTATGTTGTGCCATATCCACGAGTTGTTGTCTTTTTTCACTTTTCAGATAAGGCAGCAGAGAGTCGGGCATAGACACTAAAGCCTTTGCAGCCGTGAACAGCGAATCTGCGTGCTGTGCATGAACAGCGAGTGATGCTGTGCAGATTACGATAGAAATAAGAAACCTTTTCATAAGCGGATGCAATATTACGAGAAAAAGGCGAGATAGACAAGAGAAGTTGCAGAAATTTTGTGGTGCTCTAGAGTAATAATAGGTAACAAACCTTTGGTAAATGTAGAAATAGTATTACTTTTGCACCGTGATTTTCTACTTTTCGTGTACAGGAAACACCCGTTGGGTAGCAAGTGAGATATCCAAGTGGACAGGCGACAGGCTGGTGGCCATAGATATGACCGCCCGTGATTTGTCGTTTGACCCTTCGCATACACCTTTGTCGTCAGACGAGAGCATAGGGTTTTGTTTTCCTGTTCACGGCTGGCGCCCGCCCCTTGTATTGCGTGAGTGGTTGAAGAGGGCATCTCTACCCGACTGCACTGGCCGTTACGTATGGGCTTTGTGTACGATGGGTGACACCGTGGGCGAGGCAATGGACCTGTTTGCGAGCGATTTGTCGGCCCGTGGCATAGAGATAGACAGCAGATACAGTGTTCAGATGCCCGAGACCTACATTGGTCTGCCAGGTATGAACACCGACACGATAGAAATGGAGCGCTGCAAGATAGCGGCAGCCAGGGAGAAGGTGGAGGACATAGCCAGGCAGATAGCAGCCAGGACAAAGGGTGCAGAGGATGTTTACAAGGGTCACTGGCCGCGGGTGAACAGCCGGTTTATAGGCAGCGTGTTTGTGCATCACCTGTTGAGCGACAAACCTTTCCGTGTGGACCCGGAGAAGTGCAGCGGATGTGGCAGATGCAGCAGAGTATGTCCGGTGGGCAATATAGAGATGGATAGCAGTCACACCCCCTCATGGCAGCACAACGGCCGTTGCATGAGTTGCTTTGCCTGTTATCATCACTGCCGTGAGCGAGCCATCTCGTACAGTTGGCGCACCCGAGGCAAGGGCCAATACTATTTTGGTAAGAATGACGAAAAATAACAATACAAACATACAAACGATGAAAAAAGCTTTATTAACACTGGCCATGATGGCCATGACACTGAACATGGTGGCAGCACCTGCCGATCCCACCCCATGCGTGTTTACGCAGAGCGACGGCAGTCAACTGACCGTTTATCTTGTGGGCGATGAGCATTTCAATTACTACAGCACCTCTGACGATGTGGTGCTGAGCAGAAAGGGCAATGCCTTTTACGTGGCAGATATACATGCAGACGGCAGTATACATTCTACCGGCATACTGGCCCACGAGCGTCACGAGCGGAGCGCCTACGAAGAGAAGTTAGTGCAAAAGCAAGACGTACAGCAGTTTCGCAAGCAGGGAGCAGAGCGTGTGGAGATGGCCCGCGTGCTGCGCGAGCCTGTAAGCGGCTCACTGCTCTTCCCCCACACAGGTTCGCCCAAGGCCATAGTGATATTAGTGGAATTCTCCGATGAGAAATTCACGATAGAAGATCCGGCCCGCAGTTTCGACCAGTATCTGAACAGTCTGACTCAGCCCGTGGACTATGGTTATGGTGAGACCGAGAACATATCGAGCGTGCGCCACTATTTCCAGACCATGAGTTACGGCACCTACGACCCCCAGTTTGACATATACGGCCCAGTATCGCTGTCGAAGTCATACAAGGACTATGGCGGCACCAATGACACGGGTACCGACGAGGACATGACCGGGCTGTTGAAAGATGCCTGCACCGCTGCAGATGACCTGATAGACTTCTCGCAGTACGATGCCAATGGCGACGGCAACATAGACCTGGTGTACGTGATATACGCCGGTTATTCTCAGAGTTTTGCCGGTAACCCGGTAGAGTGTATCTGGCCGAAGAGCGGTACCGTGACCCTGGACAGGAGTTTTGACGGCAAGAGCGTGCGACGCTACGGCGTGAACAACGAATTGAACGGCTATCCCAACTGTTACAGCACCGCCCCCTTCAAGCGTATCAACGGCATAGGCCTGTTCTGTCATGAGTTCTCTCACTGTCTGGGTCTGCCCGACCTTTATCCCGTGCCGACGAGTCTGAAAGAAGACAACCAGAGCATGGAATACTGGAGTCTGATGGACCTTGGCACCTATCTGCGCAACGGCAACGTCCCCACCCCATACACAGCCTGGGAGCGTGAGAGCATGGGATGGCTGGAAGTGGAGACAATGACAGAGAGCCCCAGCGAACTGGACATGGTATCGTTGGAGCTGGGAGGCAAGGCTTATAGGATATTGAACACCGACGACGAGACTGGCAGAGAGTATTACATGATAGAGAACATACAGCGTGTGAAATTTGCCCAGGGCCATAGAGGTCACGGACTGGTAGTGACCCATGTGAACTACGACCCGTCAGCCTTCTCGCTCAACAACAACTGTGTGAACAGCACCATAGGTCAGCCCCGCATGACAGTGGTGCCCGCTGACGGACTGCTGTTGAGCAACAAATGGGTGGGCAAGTCTCATCTGGGACAGACATGGACAAACCCCATGTATTATGCCCAGATAGCCGGCGACCCATTCCCTGGCACCAGCAACGTGACCAGTCTGACCCCCGAGAGTACCCTGCCCAACCTGGCATTGTGGAATACCAAGGAACATGAAGGCGACAGTTACACCAGTGCCCTTGACATACTGTGCGACATAATAAGCAAGATGGAGGAGAGCGATGGCCACATAATCATCACCACGACAGGCATAGACGGCATTAAGGAAGACAAGAGCACCGTGCGCAAGGGCATATACACCCTAGACGGTCGTAGGATGAGCGACAGCGCCACCCTGCCCCACGGCATATACATCATAGACGGCAAGAAGACCGTGAAATAGACATAACACAAGCATAAGAACGAACTATAAGAACATAATCTGACAAGAAAATGTTAACACTGAAACAGATAACCGAGAACACTGAGCAGGTGATAGCCGGTTTGGAGAAGAAGCACTTCGAGAATGCCCGTGCGGCCATAGACGAAGTGATAGCAGTAGACAAACGCAGACGCGAGGCCCAACAAGCCCTGGACCAGAATCTATCAGAAGCCAAGAAGATGGCCTCACAGATAGGCATGCTGATGAAGCAGGGCAAGAAAGACGAGGCTGAGCAGGCCAAGGCTGCCGTGAGCGAGTTGAAGGAGAAGAACAAGCAGTTGGAAGCAGAGAAGGCCGCTGCCGAGACAGAGGTGAGCACACTGCTCTGCCAGATACCCAACATACCATACGACGAAGTGCCCGAGGGCGGAAGAGCCGAGGACAACCGCGTGGTGAAGAGCAATCTGCGCGAGTGTGTGGCTGGTGACACCGTAGGCAACTGGACCACCGTGCCCGCCAATAGCGAAGCCAAGGTGCCCCACTGGGAGTTGGCCAAGAAGTACAATCTGATAGACCTGGATCTGGGAGTGAAGATAACCGGAGCCGGTTTCCCTGTGTACATAGGCAAGGGAGCCCAGTTGCAGCGTGCCCTGATAAACTTCTTTCTGGATGAGGCCCGCAAGTCAGGTTACACCGAGATAATGCCCCCCACGGTAGTGAATGCCGCTTCAGGCTACGGCACCGGTCAGTTGCCCGACAAAGAAGGTCAGATGTATCACTGCGAAGTAGACGACCTGTATCTCATCCCCACTGCTGAGGTGCCAGTGACCAACATCTATCGTGACGTGATACTCGATGAGAAAGACCTGCCCATCAAGAACTGCGCCTACACCCAGTGTTTCCGCAGAGAAGCCGGTTCGTATGGCAAGGAAGTGCGTGGTCTGAACCGTCTGCACGAGTTTTCCAAGATAGAGATTGTCCGCATAGACAAGCCCAGTCATTCGCGTGAGAGTCACAAGGAGATGCTGGAGCATGTGGAGGGTCTGCTGAAGAAGTTGGAGCTGCCCTACCGCATCCTGCTGTTGTGCGGCGGCGACCAGAGTTTCACCAGTGCCATCTGTTACGACTTCGAGGTGTACAGCGAGGCTCAGGAGCGTTGGTTGGAAGTGTCGTCAGTAAGCAATTTCGACACCTATCAGGCCAATCGTCTGAAATGCCGTTACCGCAGGAGCGAGGACAAGAAGATAGAGTTGTGTCACACCCTTAACGGTTCGGCCCTGGCCCTGCCCCGCATAGTGGCAGCCATACTGGAGAACAACCAGACCCCCGACGGCATACGCATGCCCAAGGTACTGGTGCCCTATCTGGGATTTGAGATAATAGACTAGAAGAAGTACTGCCATTAAACCTATAACAGGAAGTACGAAAAAAAATACAACCAAAGTAAACGATGAACAAGATAGTAAGGAAACATCAGTTTTCAGAGAAAGTATTTCTGTTTGAAGTAGAAGCTCCCCTGATAGCCCGCAGTCGCAAGGCCGGCAACTTTGTTATAGTGCGTGTGGGCAAGCATGGTGAGCGCATCCCCCTGACCATAGCCGATGCCGACATAGAGCGTGGCACCATCACCATAGTGGTACAGAAGGTGGGTCTTTCTTCGACCAAGTTGTGCATGCTCGGTGAGGGCGACTACGTGACCGACGTGGTTGGTCCTCTGGGCAACCCCACCCATATAGAGAACTACGGCACCGTGCTGTGTGCTGGCGGAGGAGTGGGTGTAGCCCCAATGCTGCCCATCATCCGTGCACTGAAAGCCGCCGGCAACCGAGTGCTGTCGGTGATAGCCGGCAGGAGCAAAGACCTCATCATACTGGAGGATGAAGTGCGTGCATCGAGCGATGAGCTGATAATAATGACCGACGACGGCAGTTACGGAGAGAAGGGCGTGGTGACCGTTGGCATGGAGAAATTCATCCAGCGCGAGCATATAGACAAGGCATTTGCCATAGGTCCTGCCATCATGATGAAATTCTGCTGTCTGCTCACTCAGAAATACGATATCCCAACCGATGTATCCCTGAACACCATAATGGTGGACGGCACTGGTATGTGTGGAGCCTGTCGTCTGACCATAGGCGGCAAGACCAAGTTTGTGTGCATAGACGGTCCTGAGTTTGACGGCGCCCTGGTAGACTGGGACGAGATGTTCAAGCGCATGGGCACCTTCAAGCGTGCCGAGCAGGACGAGATGGAGCACATTTCAGAGCACATGGAAACCGCAGATGACAAAGAGAGCTGCAGTGTTGAGACATGCACTCAGAATGCGGGTTCAAGCGAGGAAGAGCCGTTGTCGGTTCTTACCGACAGGAATGCCGAGTGGCGTCAGGAGCTTCGCAAGAGCATGAAGCCCAAGGAGCGCACTCAGATAGAGCGCGTGGTCATGCCAGAGTTGGACGCCGCCTATCGTGCCACCACCCGTCTGGAGGAGGTTCAGACCGGTCTAACCGCCGAGATGGCATTGCTTGAAGCCAAGCGCTGTCTGGACTGTGCCAAGCCCACCTGTGTAGAAGGCTGTCCTGTGAACATCAACATACCCTCGTTTGTGAAGAACATAGAGCGTGGCGACTTCCTTGCAGCCGCCAGGGTGTTGAAGAGCACCTCATCACTGCCAGCAGTCTGCGGACGTGTATGTCCTCAGGAGAAGCAGTGTGAGAGCAAGTGCATCCATCTGAAGATGGGTGAGAAGCCAGTAGCCATCGGTTATCTGGAGCGTTTCGCTGCCGACTATGAGCGTGAGAGCGGCAAGGCTGCTCTGCCCGAGTTGGCACCCAGCAACCACAAGAAGATAGCCGTGGTGGGCAGCGGTCCTGCCGGACTGAGTTTTGCCGGCGACATGGCCAAATATGGTTACGATGTGTATGTGTTTGAGGCACTGCACGAGATAGGCGGCGTATTGAAGTACGGCATTCCCGAATTCCGTCTGCCGAACCACATAGTGGACGTGGAGATAGACAACCTGCGCAAGATGGGCGTACATTTCCAGACCGACTGCATAGTAGGCAAGACCATCAGCGTAGAGCAGTTGGAAGCCCAGGGCTTCGAAGGCATCTTTGTGGCCAGCGGAGCCGGTCTGCCCAACTTCATGAACATCCCTGGTGAGAACTACATCAACATCATGTCGAGCAACGAGTATCTGACCCGTGTGAACCTGATGGATGCAGCCAACCCCCTGACCGACACCCCGATAAACCTGGGCAAGCGTGTGATGGTAGTAGGCGGCGGCAACACCGCTATGGACTCATGCCGCACCGCCAAGCGTCTTGGTGCCGAAGTGACACTGGTATATCGTCGCAGTGAAGAAGAGATGCCAGCCCGTCTGGAGGAAGTGAAGCACGCCAAGGAAGAAGGCATCCGCTTCATGACCCTGCACAACCCCATAGAGTATCTGGCCGATGAGCAGGGAGCCGTGCGTGCCGCCGTGCTTCAGGTGATGGAACTGGGCGAGCCCGATGCCAGTGGTCGCAGGAGTCCTGTACCTGTAGAGGGCAAGACCGTGACTTTGGACGTGGACCAGGTGGTAGTGGCAGTAGGTGTATCACCCAACCCGCTGGTTCCCAAGTCGGTAGAAGGTCTGGCCCTGGGCAGGAAGAACACCATAGCTGTGAACGAAGGCATGCAGTCGTCGCGTGCCGACCTGTATGCAGGCGGTGACATCGTGCGTGGCGGTGCCACAGTGATATTGGCCATGGGCGATGGCAGACGTGCAGCCCAGAACATGCATGAGCGTCTGATGAACAATGAGAAATAGTCAGGACAGATGAACGGACTATATACCATTTTGCTGCTCGTACTAAGCAATGTGTTTATGACACTTGCCTGGTACGGGCATCTTCGTTTGCAGCAGACAGGCGTAAGCAACAACTGGCCCCTGTTGGGAGTGATATTATTCAGTTGGGGCATAGCCTTTTTTGAGTATTGCTGTCAGGTGCCCGCCAACCGTTTCGGTTTTGAGGGCAACGGCGGTCCCTTCAACCTGGTGCAGTTGAAAGTGATACAGGAGTGCATCAGTCTGGGAGTCTTTGCCGTGATAGCCAACATTCTTTTCCAGGGTCAGAACCTGCACTGGAACCACATACTGGCCTTTCTGCTCATCATCTGCGCCGTATATCTGGTATTCATGAAATAAGTGAGGATGAGCCACAAGGAGAGTGCATCTTATCGCAGGATAGTGAACAGGTACAAGCAAGCCTTGGCCCACCATTCACTAATAGCCGATGGCGACAGGATACTCATAGGTCTCTCCGGTGGCAAGGACTCGCTGTGCATGACTGAGTTGCTGGCCGGCACCATGCACATTCACCGTCCACAGATAAGAGTGGAAGCCCTGCATGTGCGCATGGACAACATAGAATACGAGAGTGACAGCAGTTATCTGCGTGATTTCTGCGAGAGCAGAGGCGTGATTTATCACGAGGAGCACACTCGATTTGATGCAGAGACCGACACTCGGAAAACCCCATGCTTTCTGTGTTCGTGGTACAGGAGAAAGCTCTTGTTCAACTTTGCCCAGGCCCACGGCATGAACAAGATAGCCCTGGGTCATCATCAGGATGACATACTGCACACCGCTCTGCTAAACCTGTTCTATCAGGGTCAGTTCACCTCCATCCGTCCAAAGATGAAGATGGACCGGATGCCATTGGAAATCATCCGTCCAATGTGTATGGTGTACGAGCGCGACATAAGCGAATATGCCGTTGAGGCCGGCTATGAGCCTCAGCGTGTACTCTGCCCACACGAACATGAGAGCGAGCGCAGTAATATTCGGCGGGTTTTTGAAGAATTAGAGACGGATAATGAAGAAGTTCGCCACTCCATGTGGCGTGCATTGAAGCGGGAATGGGAGAAAAGCCCAGAAGACCGTTAATAAATGTTAAGAGCAAATGATATAGCAGAAATTATTTATAAATTTGCAAGACCTTAAAAGAAACCAAAATATAGTGAACCTGATGAAAAAGACCTTTCCTCCTTCAGAATTGATTATCAATCCCGATGGAAGCATATTCCATTTGCATGTACGTCCCAGTCAGCTGGCCGACCGTGTGATATTGGTAGGCGATCCTGGCAGGGTGCCCTTAGTAGCGAGTTATTTCGACACCCAGGAGTGCGACATCAGCAGCAGGGAATTTCGCACCATCACCGGTTATTACCGAGGCAAGCGTATAACCTGCGTGAGCACAGGCATAGGCTGTGACAACATAGACATAGTGCTCAACGAGCTTGATGCCCTGGCCAACATAGATTTCGAGACCCGCACAGAGAAAGACGAATTGCGCAGTCTGACCATTGTTCGTGTGGGCACGTGTGGCGGATTGCAGCCCAACACCCCGGTAGGCACCTTCATAGCCTCAGCCAAGAGCATAGGCTTTGACGGTCTGCTGAATTTCTATGCCGGCAGGAACGAGGTGTGCGATTTAGAGATGGAGCGTGCTTTTGTAGAGCACATGCATTGGAACCCACAGCTATGTGCACCATACGTGATAGACAACGATGCCGACCTGCTCAACCGCATTGGCGGTGACGACATGGTGCGCGGCATCACCATAGCCTGTGGTGGCTTTTTCGGTCCTCAGGGCAGGGAATTGCGCATACCATTGGCAGACCCCCATCAGAACGAAAAAGTAGAGGCTTTTGAGTATAAGGGCCTTCGTATCACCAATTTCGAAATGGAGAGTTCGGCAGTAGCCGGTCTTTCCCGTCTGCTGGGCCATAGGGCTATGACCTGCTGCATGGTGATAGCCAACCGTTTGGCCAAGAACGTGAACGCCAGTTACAAGAACACCATCAACACCCTGATAAAGCGCGTACTGGACCGTATCTGATCCATCCCCCATCCCATCATGCAACACGACACTTACGACACGATATGCGCCATGGCCACACCAGCAGGTGGGGCCATGACCGTAATACGCATCAGCGGCAGCGAAGCATTGCGGATAGCCGACAGCATTTTTCGCGGCAGTAAGCCTCACGTGCTACTTGATGGCAAGGGTTATCATCTGTATTACGGAGAGATAACAGACGACGATGGCAGAGTGATAGACCAGGCCATGGCCAGTGTGTACAGGGCGCCGAGGAGTTACACGGGAGAAGACAGTGTAGAGTTGTCGTGTCATGGTTCGCGCTATATAGCCGAGGAAGTGCTTAGGCTGTTGGTATCACATGGTTGCCGGTTGGCCCGTGGCGGCGAGTACACCCAGCGAGCCTTTCTAAATGGTAAGATGGACCTGTCGCAGGCAGAGGCAGTGGCTGACCTCATCACGTCATCGAGCAGAGCCTCCCATCGCCTAGCCATCAGTCAGTTGCGTGGCAGCATCAGCAATGAGTTGAGCGAGCTTCGCAGTCAGTTAGAGCATATCACCGCCCTGATGGAGTTGGAACTGGATTTCAGCGACCATGAAGACTTGGAGTTTGCTGACCGCAGCGAGCTTGTGCTGCTGGCACAACGTATAGAGCACCGCATAGACCAGTTGCTCCGCAGTTTCCATGCCGGCAGAGCAGCCAAGTCGGGTATTTCCGTTGCGATAGTAGGCAGCACCAATGTAGGCAAGAGCACATTGCTCAATCGTCTGCTGGGCGAGGACCGTGCCATAGTGAGCGATGTTCATGGCACAACCCGCGATGTGATAGAAGACGTTCGTCAGATACACGGCGTAGCCTTCCGTTTTATCGACACAGCAGGCATACGAGCCACCAATGATGCCGTGGAACGCATAGGCATAGAACGCAGTTGGCAGCAGATAGACCAGGCAGCGATAGTATTGTGGATGGTGGACAGGCAGCCTTTGGAGGCAGAGCGAGCAGAGATGGAAGAGCGCTGTCGTGGCAGGCATCTGCTGATTGTAGGCAACAAGTCAGACTTGGGTCATATAGACGGTGTGGACATCATGATTTCTGCGAAGCATGATGAGAGCATAGAGGCACTGGAAGAGAAGATATACGCAGAGAGCGGCATAGAGGAATGGCAGGAGAGCGATGTGGTGGTGACCAGCATGCGCCACTACGAAGCCCTACAATTGGCCTCGGCCGACATACGAAGAGTGTCAGACGGCATGGCCCAGCATCTGCCCACCGACCTGCTGAGCGAGGATCTGCGTCAGTGCATCCACCATCTGTCAGAAATCATTGGCGGCGAGATCACCCCCGATGCCACCTTGCAGACCATTTTCTCGGAGTTTTGCGTGGGAAAATAGGTTTAGTTTATCCCTCTTTATATATAAAGCGAACTAAACTAAACTGATTCCCAAAAGGTGATTTTTACTTTATAACAAAACGAAATTCTCTTAAAACTAAAGTAAAACTATAGAAAAATGCATATTTTTTAACCAAATATTTGGTTCTA
>OMSQ01000086.1 GCA_900313805.1 uncultured Prevotella sp.
CGTCCTGAGCGCTACAGCAGCGACGAATGGAGTTTCCGTCAGGGCACCCACGGTTTGCTAGCCAACAACCCCCGCCAGTGGGTACGTGGTCTGCGCCGCACCTCCTTGTATTTCCGCTACGCCCCCGGCGACAGTGTGTCGACCCTTTTCTCGCGCGTAGTAAGAAGTCTGTCGGAAATTGAGGAGTGAGATTTCCATGCATGCTAAGGTGATTATACAATTATAGTGAACATAAAAGACGGTATAGTGAAAGGAGAAATGCCTTGACATTTCCGCAGATTACGAATTATGCTATCAAAAGTTTATTTAAGAAACATTGCACGAGTGGCTTCAGCCATCATTGTCGCGGCAATCGTGACTGTTGGATTCACATCGTGCTCCGATAATGACGAAAAAGAAGAGCAGCCGGAGTACAAGGGGGTGCCTCTTGTAATACTCGACACAGACATCGGTTCCTCTACTGACGACCTCTTCTCCATGGAACTGCTTTACCGCTACTCCGACCTTGGCCGATGCCGTATATTGGGAGTAGTGGTAGACCGTGAGGGCGAGGACTGCGCAGCTTGTGCTGATGCGATGAACACCTACTTCGGTCACGGCGATGTGCCAATCGGTCTGGTGCGCGATGGCATAAAGGACCCCACTGTATGGATTAACTACAAGTCATTTCCCACCTACACGAAAGGAGACGGGACTCTTATGTTCAAGAGCACGCTGAGCGACTACAGTTCCCTGCCCGACGGTTGGCAGCTTTATCGCCAGTTGCTCGCCTCACAGCCCGATCACTCGGTGAGCATCTGCTCCATCGGTTTCGTGACCTGTATTGCCCAACTGTTAGAGTCTGCTGGAGATGAGTATTCCCCGCTCTCGGGCGTGGAGTTAGTGCGCCAGAAGGTGAAATGCCTGTACATACAGGGAGGTTCCTTCGGCGATTCAATAGAGCCAGACTACAATTTCAGTCAGGGCATGGACTACGCCAAGACCTTCATGCGCCTCTGGCCGTCTGACGTGGATATCATCTTCGAGCCAATGGAGACTGGCAACGCTATAGACTATGTGCCCGAACAGGTGATATCAGACATAAGCTGGACCGACATTCATCCCATCAAGCAAGTGTATATGAATTGCACATGCGACACGGGACAAAGGATGTGGGACCCGCTGACCGTGATCAATGCTGTGGAGGGCAATGCTCTCTTCAACCTGACCGAGCGTGGCACGGTAGAGCTCAACGACGAAGCCATTGTTCACTTCACTCCCCTTTCAAACGGCAACTGCCGTTTTCAAATTCCTGGTGATGAGACATGGAATAACGCCATGCTGGAGAAGATACGCCACATAAACATGGTACATTAGGGTGGGAGGCGTACCTTTGCCTTCGGCGAAGGTACTCACGTTCGGAAATAAAAATGAATAAATTCATTTTGTATTTCTCTCACTTAATCGTACCTTTGTCTTCGCGAAGGTAGGCGGCACCTCAAAAATAAAAATGTGCTAGCACATTTTGTATTTCACTCGGTTTGCACTACCTTTGCAGTTGGAATGGAAATGAGAAAGAGAATAGCATTGACGATACTAGTGACGCTGTGTGGCATGGTGCATGTGGCGGCACAGGGTTATGGTGTGCAGTGTGAAGACACGTGCACCCACATACACGGTCTGGACATGAGTCATTATCAGGGTGAAGTGTTCTGGGAGACACTTGGCAACAACAGCCATCAGGCCTTTGTGTACTTCAAGGCCACAGAGGGCAAGATGACCATCGATGCCACCTATAAGCGCAACATAGAATACGCCCATAAGTACGGACTGAAGGTAGGCAGTTACCACTTCTACCACGCAAACATAGACCAACAGTTGCAGTTGCGTCATTTCATGAGTCAGTGTCGTCCTGGCGACCAGGATCTGATACCCATGATAGACGTGGAGACCATGCCTAAGAACATGAGCACAAAAGCCTTCTGCGACTCGCTGACGAAGTTTCTGAATCTCGTGGAGGTTGCCTACCACCAGAAGCCCCTGGTATATACCGGCACATACTTCTACAACACCTACCTACTGGGCAAGTTGGATGCCTACAAGCTGATGATAGCCCAGTATTCGGAGCGCGAGCCTAGATTGAAGGATGAGCGCGACTACATAGTGTGGCAGTACACCGGTAAGGGCAGGATAAACGGCGTGAACACCTATATAGACAAGAGCAGGCTGATGGGTAAGCACAGTCTGCGAGAATTGTGGTTCCGACATTAGACTTGAGAGTAAGGAGAAAAGAAAGCAATGGCAATAATAAAATGTCCCGAATGTGGACACCAGATAAGTGAGAAAGCCACCGTCTGTCCCAGTTGCGGAGTGGAGATAGACGGCAAGGTGACCAAATGTGAGAGCTGCGGCGAAGTGTACTTCAAGGACGAAGGCTTCTGTCCCAGTTGCCACGCGCCCTACAAGCGTGGTGTGAGTCACAGTCATGAGCAGAGACCCCGGACACAGGAAAAAGAAGAAAAGCCTGAGACAAGTGCCGGGTCTGCAGAGCAGAAAGAAGAGAAGATACAAGAGAGACGAGAGAAGCAGAAACAGGAGAAGAGGGAAGAAAAAGATACAGAGAAGAGCACAGAGACAAAGGAAGAAAGGCGTCGGATACCCGAGACAGAGCCAGACGACGAACAAGACTTCGAAACGGAGAGTCGTGGGAAAAAGAGTCTGAAGCGCAGGGTGGCTCCCTATCTGGTATCCGTAGTGATGGCAGCCATCGTGGGCGCCGTAAGCATATATTTCTATAAAGAGTCGAAGCAGGCCAAGGAGCAGCAGGCTTATAAACTGGCCATGCAGAGCAACGACACCATAGTGATGCACGGCTATCTGAACACATACGGTGATGCTCCCACACAACATCTCGACTCTGTGCGTAGCAGGATAATGTACATGCAGCAGTCGGGCAGAGACTGGCAGACACTCATGTCTAACAAGACCAAGGATCTGACTGCCACATTCATAAACAGCTATCCTGACAGTCCCCACCTGTTTCAGGCCACTGCCCTACTCGACTCCATCGACTGGGCTGCCGCTGAGGCTCTCAACACCTCAGCTGCCTATCGTCTGTATATGACCGAGCATGCCAAGGGCAGTCATCTGGCTCAGGCCCGTGAGCGTGTGTACGGCATCAACCTGGACACCGTGGAGCAGGAGGAGAGCAAACTTGTGGATGAAGCCCTCGGCACCTTCTTCACCAGTGTAAACGAGAATGACGGAGTGGCACTGCGCGACCTTCTGTCTGACAATGTGAGTTCCTTTATGAGTACCGAACACCCCACCAAGGCCGAAGTGGTGGGCTGGATGCAGCGTCAGCATGGTGAGAGCGTGAAAGACCTGAAGTGGCAACCCTCAGAGCAGGTGGAGATAACCAAGCGGAAACTGGAGGGCGACAAATATGAATATGTAGTAAGGTGCAATGCCTCACAGTCGATGACCAAAGACGGCAAGAAGCAAAACGAGCGTTTCAAGGTGAGTGCCACCATCACCTCTGGCGGCAAGTTGAAGTCAATGGACATGATAAAAGTGGTGGCTGCGGAAGGAGAGACAACTACTAAGCCTGCTTCGACGAGCAGCAGCAAGCCCGCCACTACTAGCAGCAGCAAACCGGCCACTACTAGCAGTAGCAAACCAGCTTCAACCAGCAAGCCGGCCACTACTAGCAGCAGTAAACCAGCTTCGACAAGCAGCAGTAAGCCCGCTTCAACGAGCAAACCGTCGACCAGCAGCAGCAAGCCGGCTTCAACGAGCAAACCGTCGACCAGCAGCAGCAAACCCGCTTCAACGAGCAAACCGTCGACCAGCAGTAAGCCGGCTTCGACAAGCAAGCCGTCGACCAGCAGCAAGCCCGCTTCAACCAGTAAGCCGTCGACCAGCAGCAGCAAGCCCGCTTCAA
>OMSQ01000230.1 GCA_900313805.1 uncultured Prevotella sp.
ATGGCCTCAGCAGGGGTAGATGAGAGGGTAGGAGTGGTGAAATCTTCTCCCATGGTGGCATTCACCACATCCTGGCTGAAGGTCAGCACGAGGTTATCGGGTCCAACGAAATTAAACGAGATGGTACCGTCGGCGTTTTGTGTTATGTCGTTCACCTCATAGTTGAGGTAGTAAGTGCCGTCGGTATTCTGGTTGTACAGACTGGCTGCCGGGGTGGAGTTTTTCGAGAAGGAGTTGTTTGTACCCCACGGCCACAAGTCGCCCTGCAGGTCACTGTAGTAGCTTCTTACATGGCTGTTGTCTGCCGGTACATACACGAAGCGCTGGTGGTTGGGGTCGTCATTCGGTCCGTTGGCTGCCCATACACCTGCATCATAGTCCACGTGGATGATGAGCAGTCCGCTGCCATACAGGCTGCTGTCCCATCCCACCTTCTGGCGGTTTTCCAGCATGTAGTATTCATTGTTGTTTGCAGGATTGTACATGATGTAGTAGTCGCCATATTCCTGCAGTGCTCCCATGCCTGTCACCTGCTGTCTGTATTTCAGTTCTATGGGTTCGCTCCATCCTACCACCCACCGTTCGTAGCCGGTATAACCTGCCGGTTGGTAGCCATTGTCGTTGTATGAGCCCTGGTCCATCAGGTCCCAGTATCCCATGCCAGGTCCGCCGCTGTAGTCGGTGTCGTAGAAGTCAGGGTATCCCAGGCAGTGGCTGAACTCATGGCACATCGTGCCTATGCCTGCCGTCTCGCCTGTCTTACCATTGAGCTCTCCGCCGCAGGCATATCTGCTAAGCCATACGCCATCCCTGTACAGGGCTCCATTGTAATCACCCTCCTCGCACCTGCCGTAGTAACAGGCTGACATGAGGTCCCAGGCATGCGGCCATATCGTCAGGGCATCGCCACCGTCGGCAGCGCCCTTGCCGGCATACACCACATACACCTGGTCCACAGAGCCGTCGTGGTCCCAGTCGTAGTCAGAATAGTCCACATATTCATCGGCCAGGATCATTGCCTCTTGTACCATGCGTGCGGCATACTTGTCGGAGTTGCTGGATGAGGAAACATTCTCGCCGTAGTATTCCCAGTCGTTCTCCACTGTTACGGGTCCCACCACATCAAACTCCAGATTGAATATGTTGTTGCTCTGCGCCCTGAAGTAGTCGGCCATCGATCCTTTGAAGTTGCCTTCCACGAAATTCTCCTGGTTGGCTATCTTCTGGAATGTTCCATTGGGGTCGGAGCCAGAGAACGTGGCATTTTGGAAATTCACCAGTATTATGAGGCATCTCTTCGTGCCAGAGAGTTCGGTGAAGCTGCCCACCTTCTGTATGGGAGCCCTTCTCGTTCGCTGGCTGTTGGCCTGGTCGCGCAGTTTCTTTGCCTCGCGCTGGATTAGGTTGGCGTCTGCCAGTCGGTATATCTCCTGGCCTCCGGCACGCTTGTCGAAGACGAACGCCCGTCCGTCGTCAGTCCGCCAGTAGTTACCCCACTCGTCGCCCACCAGCTGCGCCTCTATGGTAGAGCCGTCTGCCAGAGTCAGCATCTTCTTCAGTCCGGGTTTGGCCGGCACGGCATACATGCCTACAGCCAACACCGACAGTAACAGAATAGTCAGTATTTTTCTCATATCGTATGTGTAATAATATTATTCTTCCTTTTGCAAAAGTATCAAAAAAAGTAAAAACGGCAAAAATAATGGTTAAAAAGAAGAAGTTATCTCTCTGAAAAGACTAAATTTGCGGACTGAAACAGAAGTTTTCACATCAGATGAAGAAAATACGTATCTCACTCATGGGCATGGCTTTGTGTGCTGCAGCCTGCGGTTATGCCCAGCAGCCCCTGGCCACGATGGATGCCGTGATAAAGAAATCCAAGTCGCATCCCGAGGATGTGGAGCCTGGCGACAAGCCCAACATGGTGCCTACCGTGCGTGTGGGCAAGGCCATGCTCGAGGGTGACAGCGTGCTCTTCATGGACATGAGCAATGTGTACTGCTATCCGCCGGTGACCCTGCAGGACGCCAAACAGCAGCAGTCGTACAACCGGCTGGTGCGCAACGTGAAGAAAGTGCTGCCGATAGCCAAGGAGTGCAACCAGATAATCATAGAGACCTACGAGTATCTGCAGACGCTGCCCGACAAGAAGGCGAAGGATGCACACATGAAACGGGTAGAGAAGGACATCTACAGCACCTATAAGCCCAGGATGAAAAAACTCACCTATTCGCAGGGCAAGCTGCTCATCAAACTCATCAATCGTGAGTGCAACTCACCGTCGTACGACATACTGAAGGCGTTCATGGGACCAATTCGTGCCGGCTTCTGGCAGGCCTTCGCATGGACTTTCGGGGCTTCACTGAAGAAAGAATACAAGCCCGAGACCACTGACCGACTGACCGAGCGTGTGGTGCTGCTCGTTGAGGCAGGACAGTTATAAAGTTATGAAAGGACAAAAAGAAGAGAGAGAACCGCGATAGGTGGTTCTCTCTCTTCCGTATTACAGACAGGACTTATTCTTCATCCCATACATTATTGCTCTCCCAGATATTGTTTCCTGGGGCGCGTCCTGGCACTGTGCCTCCACCGCCGAGGTCTATATCGGTATCGCCACTTTCGACATCGGTCACGGAGTTGTCGAGTATCGTCTGTGGCAGCATGGCTGTCATCTTTATCGTAGGCTGTATATATGATTCTTTCATCGTTTTAAATCGGTTTTTATTTCACAACATATTTCTTGCCCTTGTTGATGTACACACCCTTGGCTGCGGGCAGTCCCTCATGGCGTATGCCGTCGGTGGAGTACCAGTAGTCGTCGGTTGTGGCAGTGGCATTTGGAGTGATGTGGAGTATGCCGGTAGTGCCGTCGCCGAAGTCGATGCACATGGCAGAGATGGCATTGGCTCCTCCCGCCTCACGCACCAGGTGGTAACCGTTCTTGAGCTGGAAGTAAGCGCGCTGTGCACCCAGACTCCAGGGAGCGTTTGGCCAGTAGAGTTTATTGTCGTCGCCGAAATAGAGCATGGTATTGTCGCCCTCAGCATCTGTGACGCTCTTCGGAGCATAGATGCCGATGAAGTCAACGTCATCCATCGATACTGGCTGCACATTCGCCTTTGTCATGACATTTGCGAACTGCGGGGCTGCCAAGTGCTGACCGTCGGTCCATTTGATGATATAGGGCACACCGGCTTGCAGCACGTCAACGGTCTCGCCGAACACGAGGTTCAGCGTCTGGTCGGTGACAGTAGCACCGGTCAGCGTGCGTGCTATGGCACCACTCAGTGCATTGCCATCAGCGGTCAGGTCCACGTCAAACGGCAGGCACAGTGTGTTCCATGAGTTGTCCTTGTAGAGGGTGCGGTTGGCCAGAGTGACGTGCGACTGCACATTCTCGCTGTTCTCAATCAGTTCGGTGTTGTCGGCATTGTTCTTCAGTGTGGTCAGGGCAAACTTGGCGCTCGGGCTCCAGTCAGAAGTGCTCTCGTCCTTCACACTCTGTACTCGATACTCGTACACATTGTCGGTGTCCAGTCCGCTCAGCGTGGCGGTGTTCTCATTCACGGGACCTAAGTCTTGCCATTCACCTGCGGGAGATTTGACGTCTATGAGTTTAAAGTCGTCTATTAACAGGTAGTTGTAGTCTTTACATTTATGGTGTATGGCAATATAGCCAGTTTGACCGGCATACTCCTCGCTGATGTCCAAAACCACCTCTTGCCACAAATTATTGGTTGATTCAGAAGATAGTTCCTTCAAGGTCACTGTGAAGTCATCGATAGCCTTGCCTGTGGTGGAGAGTTTCACCTCATAGGGGTCGGGATAACCTTGATTGACATTCACCCAGAAGCTTATTTTATTGCCCAATGTCAACTGTGGTGTGACGAGCCAGTTATCGGCATCGTATTCATTATTTGACCAGCTCCATGCTGATACTACGTAACTGCCGCTGTGAGCTGGTATGCTCAAGTTGGAAGCGCCTGAGTTTAATATGTACCATCCGTCGTCTTGAGGTGCTTCACCCTCGGTATATATGGTCCAGCCATTCTCATCCAGACCATTTTCAAAATCGTCAGAGAAGAGAGTCTTTTCATCCGCTGCTATCCTGCATTGCACATTGAAGCTGTCACCATCACCATCCCATGTGATAGTGGCACCATCTGCCACCAGGTCGGCAGTCAGGTTGTTGGGTGCAGTAAAGCAGTCCACGGTGTATGTGAAGAACACCTCACCGTCTGACATGCTAGTGCTACCTGATCCACTATTGATGACATCGTTATTAACATCCTTAATTGTCCATGAGCACTCGCCGGGGTAGTTGCCTTTCACCCAGACAAAATCAATGTCTCTGCCATCGGGCACTGCAAGTGAGGTGTTGTATGAACTACCATCATCGATGGTTACGCTGCCTAATTCTTGACCAGTAAGATGGTCCACCACTTTTATGTAGTTATCATTCCATCCGTCACCATAACTGTCGGTGAGTTCGATATATATGGCACACATGTCCTCTGGAGCGCAGAGCTCGGTGGTGAATGTGACGGGATAGGTCCATTCGCTCACTCCGGTGCTGTTTTTTGCGCGCACCCTCACTTGGTATGTTGTGGCGTAGTCGAGTCCGGTGAGTGTGTGCGGACTGGTTACACCCTCAGTCACCGTGCCGTTCACCTCAATGTCGAATGCTTCTTCGTTGCTGGTCCAAGTGACGGTGGCTGTCTTTCCACTGGTATAGTCTACTGCCAGGTTTCTGGGTGTCAAAACGGCAGGTTGCTCACCGGGAGTGAAGTCGAAGGTGGTCTGAGGCAGGAAGCTTTGTTGACTGATACTAGAGTCGTAACCGCCAAGTGAAACTCCTTCGATGGTCTCACCAAGCCAGGTGCAGGAAGCATAAGAGCCTGTTACGGTCTGGTTGATGCCCACCAGAAGGTTGCCACCCTGATATAAGTAAGGAGTGGTAAAATTGATGGTCATCGCATTGTTGGTGATAGACAGACTGCCAGAGTACACCTTGTTCATCAAACTCCAGTCCAGCAGAGTGGTATTGGCAAAGGTGGTTTGATCTACCTCATACAGATAAACGTCAAATACAGCACTGTCCCATGACATGGAGCCAGAGCTAGAATTGAACGTCACTCCATTGACAGTACCCCAGGCCATGTCCTCTAGTCTGTCGGCAGGTATGATAAACTGGCTTCTGCTTAAATCATCAGTCCATAAGCCATATACGGGCACCTTGTCGTTTGTTGCTACAATATGCAGAGTCGCGTCCGTCACACCGTCGGTGACGTAGCCGCCGGTGGCAGTGGGCAGGAAGAGGGTAAACTCGTATGCGCTCTCATTGAGACGGTATGAAGAGGGTTTGAACTCGAAAGAGCAGTTTACTGTAGATCCAGAGGGGATGGAGTAGTTGTTGCCGTCCAGGGGCACCCAGTCGCCCTGGTATTTCAGGCCGAGGTAGATGTCGCCGTCGTAATCATCATTGCTGTTGTTTGTGATGCTCATGGTGATGGTCACCTGTGTGCTGTTGGTCACATAGTCCTGGCTCAGGGTCATGCTGTTGAGTTGCAGGTTGAGCACGTTGGGCGTGATGTTTGCTATCTGGCCGTTTTCCGTAGACTTCTGTATGCCGATGACAGCATCCTGTCCGTAGTGGAAGCCGTCGTTGGAGCTGCTGCCGCCTATGCCCTGCTCATCGGGGTCGAGTGCCGACAGCACGAAGTAGTCGTCGCTCTGTCCGCCCCATCCCCAGTTGATATGGAAGAAGTCGGTGCCGGAGGTGTATTTGTAGCCGTCGCACACAAACTCATGTCCGCCGCCCGTCGACATGCCGCCATAGACCACAGGACGGTTGTTGGCCAACTCATGGTATATCAGTTCCATCCATTTGTCGTAGGTATAGAAACTGCGCGACACGAACTGTGTGGTGGGGTTGTAGTCGTAATATGCCTTGAGGGCTGCTGCCACCAGGTCGGTATTTGAGCCCGACGATGGTCCGTAGTCCATCAGCACCGACCAGCCGCAGTACTGCATCAGGGTGGCTACTGCCGTGGCAGGAGCGCCAGTGGTGCTGCTTGTGTAGGTGTCCTGCATGTTGTCCCAGTCGAAGACCACGGGGTCCAGGGGGTCGAGCGTCAGGCCATAGCTGTCAGTAGTGTAGCCAGGTATTGTCGTCGTGGCATTTACAGGCCACTTATGGAAGTACATCACCTGTGCCATGGCAGTGGCCACACATCCCGTGGCAGAGCGACTGCTGCCGTTGTATTTCGGACAGAGGTTGTTGTACGGAGCATCCTGGTTCCATCGTGCTGTGACCAGTGGTTCAATGTCGCTCTTCGCTGTAGTCACCTTTTTGGGCGCTTTCAGGAAGGATGTGTTTACCGTTGAGCCCTGCTTCTGCAGCCATGCTATCTCGTCGGCATACACCTGCAGCCATGCCCGCATGTTGTCGGGCATGTTGTTTGGGTCTATGCTGCTGATGTCGCTGAAGCCCAGGATGGGGCGTGTGCGGTCGTCGTTGCTGACGATGACGAAGCCACCGTCGGACACGTTGAACAGATACAGACCATTGACTTGTGCTGCCAGTTTCATCTGCGGCACCTTGCCAGGAGCCCGCCGTGGTGCGCCGGGACTTGGCACGTGGTTCTGCATGAAGTTCTGAGCCTGTTGCAACGCCTGTGCCGGCGTCACGTCACCTGCCATCGACAGTAAGGAAAACACCATCGAGAGCATGAGGAAAAGTACTCTTTTTTTCATAAGTTTAGGATTAGTTATTGAATTATCATGTGGATTTGCTATTCTATCACCGTGCCGTGCTGTCCGTCGATGGCAGTGGCAAGAGTGATGATGACCTTGTGCACGCCGGCGTCTATGGCAGAGAGGGCGTTCTCTATCTTGGGCATCATGCCGCCGCTGATAGTGCCGTCGGCCACCAGTCGCTCATAGTCGACTCGTGTGATACGTGGTATCACCGTGCTATCATCATCGGCATCGCGCAGCACCCCGCTTTTCTCGAAGCAGTAGATGAGAGTGACGTCATACAGCGGTGCCAGCGCCTGTGCCGCTACCGATGCTATGGTGTCGGCATTGGTATTGAGCATGGTGCCCTGTCCGTCGTGTGTGAGTGGAGCCATGATAGGCGTTACGCCCGCTTCGAGCAGCAGAGCCAGTCGCTCTGCGTCTACGCGGTCCACGTCGCCCACGAAGCCGTAGTCCACCTCTCCCACGGGTCGGCGGTGTGCGCGTACCACGTCCATGTCGGCACCGGTGAGTCCCAAAGCCGCCATGCCGGCAGCACCTGCCAGTGCCACGATGCGCTTGTTTACCAGTCCACCATACACCATGGTCACCACACGCAGCATGTCGGCATCGGTCACCCTCCGCCCGTTCACCATCTTGCTTTCAATGCCCAGTTGCGCTGCCACCTGCGTGGCGCTGCGACCGCCGCCGTGCACCAGCACCTTGCGGCCGGGTATGGCACCGAAGTCGGTTATCAACCGTTGCAGGCGCTGCTCGTCCTCCACGATGGCACCGCCCACCTTCACTATAGTAAGAGCTTGTTTCATCATTCCAGGTATGTATATCCGTAAAGTCCGTTGCGGTAGTTACTCAGGAATTCCTTCCCTTCCTCCAGCGTGATACGTCCGTTCTTCACACTCTTCGTCACCCATATCTCCAGTTGCCTTACCAGTTTCTTGGGGTTGTACTGCACGTAGTCGAGCACCTCTTCCACCGTCTCGCCGTCTATGATCTGGTCTATGTGGTATTCACCGTCCTTCACAGAGATATGTACGGCATTGGTGTCGCCGAAGAGGTTGTGCATGTCGCCCAGAATCTCCTGGTAGGCACCTACGAGGAACACACCGAGGTAGTAGTCCTCATTGCGGCGTATGGCATGTACTGGCAGCGAGTGCGAGTTGTGGCGGTTGGTCACGAAGTTGGCTATCTTGCCGTCGCTGTCGCAGGTGATGTCTTGTATGGTGGCATTGCGTGTGGGCCGCTCATCGAGCCGCTGTATGGGCATGATGGGGAAGAGCTGGTCTATGGCCCATGAGTCGCTCAGGCTCTGAAACAGCGAGAAGTTGCAGAAATATTTGTCTGCCAGCAGTTTGTCGATATTCATCAACTCCTCTGGTATATGTTTCAGGTTCTTGGCTAGGGCGTTGATTTCGTGACACACACTCCAGTACATGGCCTCTACGTCGGCTCTGGTCTTCAGGTCTACTATACCGTGACTGAAGAGGTCGAGCACCTCGTCGCGTATCTGTTCCGCATCATGCCAGTCCTCCAGAACATTTCGTGGCGAGAGGTTATCCCAGATGTCGTACAGGTCCTTCACCAGCTGGTGACTGTCGGCCTCGGGCTCAAATTCCTCCGGCATCTCTGGCAGCGAGGCAGTCTCGAGCACATCGATGACGAGCACAGAGTGGTGTGCTGCCAGTGAGCGTCCGCTCTCGGTGATGATGTTGGGGTGTGGTATTCCGTTGCGGTTGGACACATCGACGAAGGTGTAGATACAGTCGTTCACATACTCCTGTATGGAGTAGTTGACCGAGCTCTCGCTGCTGGGTGAGCGGGTACCGTCATAGTCCACGCCCAGTCCGCCGCCGCAGTCCACGAAGTCCACGTTGTATCCCATCTTGTGCAGTTGCACATAGAACTGCGAGGCCTCTCTCAGTGCTGTCTGTATGCGACGTATCTTCGTTATCTGCGAACCGATATGGAAATGTATGAGTCGGAGGCAGTCGCGCATGCCCTTCTTGTCCAGTTGCTCCAGTGCATCGAGCAGTTCGGCACTTGTCAGTCCGAACTTGGAGGCGTCGCCGCCGCTCTCCTCCCACTTACCGCTGCCCGAGGAAGCCAGTTTTATGCGTATGCCGATATTAGGTCTGACATTGAGTTTCTTTGCCACACGCGAGATGATTTCCAGTTCATTCATCTTCTCCACCACGATGAATATCTGCTTGCCCATCTTCTGTGCCAGCAGAGCCAGTTCTATGTAACTCTGGTCCTTGTATCCGTTGCACACGATGATGGAGTCGCTTTGGCACTGCATGGCAATCACCGCATGCAGTTCAGGCTTTGAGCCGGCTTCCAACCCCAGGTTGAACTTCCTGCCGTGTGATATGATTTCCTCTACAACAGGTTGCATCTGGTTTACTTTGATGGGGTACACCACATAGTTTTCTCCTTTGTAGTCATACTCCTCGGTTGCTTTCTTGAAGCAGCTCCAGGTCTTCTCAATCCTGTTGTCCAGGATGTCGGGAAATCGCAGGAGCACAGGTGGCGTCACGTCTCTGAGCGCCAGTTCGTCCATCACCTCGCGCAGGTCTATCTGCGTCTGGTCCTTGCAGGGAGTGACATACACATGGCCTTTGCCGTTGATACCGAAATAGGAAGTGCCCCAACCGTTGATGTTGTACAGTTCCTTAGAGTCTTCTATGGTCCATTTTTTCATAGTGGTGGTATGTGTGTGGTAAGTAAAATGGTTTTTATATGTCGAGCATAGTGCGCAGTTGTTCCACAGACTGCTGTATTTTATCCCTGTTGTCGAGCACGTCTACATTGAGCATATATCGTGCGCGTGAGTAGAAGGGCTCGCGCAGCTGCAGCTGTTCCTCGATGAACAACTTCAGTTCTCCTTCCTCCTTGCCTTTTATCAGCGGCCGTTCGGTGCGTGCCATCTTCAGGTGTGCGCAGAGCACCTCTGGTGATGCTTTCAGGTAGACGGTGTCGCCCTGTGCATTGAGGTAGTCCATATTGTCGAAGAAGCATGGAGTGCCGCCTCCGCAACTGATGATGACATTCTCAAACTCTGCCACCTCGTGCAGCATGTTGCGTTCCACCTTTCGGAAACCCTCTTCGCCCCGTTCGGCAAACAGTTGCGACACCGTGCGGTGCATACGGGTCTCTATGTACCAGTCCAGGTCGTAGAAGGGCAGATGCAGAGAGCGCGAGAGGGCTCTGCCAAGAGTAGTCTTGCCAGAGCCCATGTATCCTATAATGATGACTCGCGTCATATATTCTTGTTGTAGAGATTACTTCTTCTTGCTGCCATTCACGATAGCCATGCACTCCTCGTAAGTGAGGTCGCCGGCAGTGGCGTGCTTAGCCTTGGGCAGTCTGTAGTTCTTGCCATCGTAGGCAATGTACGGTCCGTAGCGGCCGTTGAGCACCTCCATCTTGTCGTCCTCCTCAAAGAGTTTGATATGTCGCTGGGCTTCTTGTTTCCTGTGCTCCTCTATGAGTGCCACGGCAGTTTCGAGCGATACGGTGTATGGGTCTTCTGTCTTTGGCAGCGACACATATTTCCTGTTGTGCAACACGTATGGTCCGAAGCGTCCTGCTCCAATCACCACATTGTGGCCCTCGTATTCGCCCACGGTGCGTGGCAGTCCGAAGAGTTGCAGTGCCTCGTCCAGGGTTATTGTCTCCATGCTCTTATCGGCAGGCAGTTGTGCAAAGAGCGGTTTCTCCTTGTCGTCGGCAGTACCTATCTGCACTATCGGTCCAAAGCGTCCTATCTTCACGAACACCGGTCGTCCGCTTTTCGGGTCGGTGCCTATCTGTCGTTCGCCGGCCTTGTGTTCGGCCCTGATGTTCATCGTGCGTTCCACCACGGGTTCGAAACTCTTGTAGAACTTCTTTATCATGGCAATCCACTGCGCCTTGCCTTCGGCAATCTTGTCGAACTGCGTCTCTACGGTGGCAGTGAAGTTATAGTCCATGATTTCGGGGAAGTACTTCATGAGGAAGTCGTTGACCACAGTACCAGTGTCGGTGGGCAGCAGTTTTCCTTTGTCGCCTCCGATAATCTCCTTCTTCTCGGCAGTGGATATCTTGCCATTCTTCAGTGTGTCGACGGTATAGGAGCGTTCTTCGCCCTTCTTGTCGCCTTTCTGCACGTACTCACGCTGTTGTATGGTGCTGATGGTAGGTGCGTAGGTAGAGGGTCGGCCGATGCCCAGTTCCTCGAGTTTATGTACCAGGCTGGCCTCGGTATATCTCAGCGGGCCCTGAGTGAAGCGCTGAGTGGCGTTCACCTCCTGATACTGCAGTGGAGCTCCCTCTTTAATGGGAGGCAGCAGGCGGTCGTTTTCCTCCTCTACAGACATGTCGTCGTCGGTAGACTCGTGATATACTTTCATGAAACCGTCGAACTTCACCACCTCGCCGCTGGCCACGAAGGTGTCGGTGAGAGCCTTGCCCTTCTCGTCGGCCATAGCTATGACGATAGTAGTCTTTTCCAGTTGTGCCTCTGCCATCTGTGATGCCAGAGTGCGTTTCCATATCAGTTCATAGAGCTTGCGTTCCTGTGCGTTGCCCTCTATCTGCTGTTTGTCCATCTGTGTGGGTCGTATGGCTTCGTGAGCCTCCTGTGCCCCTTTCGTATGGGTCTGGAAATTGCGTGGTTTGCTGTATTCCTTGCCGAAGAGATTGAGCACTTCGCTCTTGCTCTGTCCCATGCACAGTGAAGAGAGGTTGACCGAGTCGGTACGCATATATGTGATATGTCCGTTCTCATAGAGGTGCTGTGCCACCATCATAGTCTGCGACACGGTGAAGCCCAGTTTCCTGGATGCTTCCTGTTGCAATGTGGATGTGGTGAAGGGAGGTGCCGGCATGCGCTTCAGCGGTTTCTTTGTCACGCTCTCCACATGGAAAGCGGCCTTGCTGCACTTCTCAAGCAGTGCCAGAGCCTCCTCACGGCTCTTCAGACGGCTGCTGAGTTCGGCTTTCACCTCACTCTGAGTTCCGTCGGGAGAAGTATAGGTGAACACTGCTGCCACGCGATAGTAGGTCTCGCTTTTAAACTGCTGTATCTCGCGTTCGCGGTCTACAATGAGTCTGACAGCCACGCTCTGCACCCTGCCGGCGCTGAGAGCGGGTTTCACCTTTCGCCACAGCACGGGCGAGAGTCGGAAGCCCACAATACGGTCGAGCACGCGTCGTGCCTGCTGTGCATTAACCAGGTTCATGTCTATATGTCTGGGGTGCTGGATGGCCTCAAGAATAGCGGGTTTCGTTATCTCGTGAAACACTATGCGGTTGGTCTTGGCCTCATCCAGTCCGAGCACCTCGCACAAATGCCATGAGATGGCCTCTCCCTCGCGGTCCTCATCACTTGCCAGCCACACCTTGTTGGCCTTTTTAGCCTGAGTGCGCAGTTCACTTACCAGTTTCTTCTTCTCCTCGGGTATCTCATAATGAGGTTCGAGTGTGTCGAGGTCTATACTGATCTCCTTCTTACGGAGGTCGCGTATGTGTCCGAAACTCGACATTACCTTGTAGTCTGCCCCCAGAAATTTCTCTATCGTCTTGGCTTTGGCAGGACTCTCTACTATGACTAAATTCTCTTGCATAAAAAACCTTGATACGTTTATCGGGCGGCAAAATTAGAAATAACTTTTCAACCACCTTATTATATATCTTTATTTTTTGCATTTTTTAAGAATTAAATTTTTACAATCCAAAAGCAAATATGAAATATTTGGAACCAACAGTGTGAAAATCAAAATAAAAACATTAACTTTGCAAGACACAATATTATCTGAACATGAAACGAATCAATACCTTATTACTGTTTTTTGCCTCTCTCATGTCGCTGACCTCCTCTGCCCAGGATTTTGCCAGTGGTGCTGATGTGAGCTGGTGTACCGAGATGGAAGCCTCCGGCAAGTATTTCTACAATTCATCGGGTCAGCAGACCGAGATGATGGCCCTGCTCGCACAGTTGGGCATGACCGCCGTGCGTCTGCGTGTGTGGGTGAACCCGGAGACTGCTTACGGACCGTGGTGCGACAAGGCCGACGTAGTGGCAAAAGCCAAACGAGCTAAGAACGCTGGACTGGACGTCATGATAGACTTCCACTACAGCGACTTCTTTGCCGACCCGGGCAGGCAGACCAAGCCCAATGCATGGAAGACATACACCTTTGATCAACTGAAGCAGGCTGTGAACGACCATACTGTGGATGTGCTGCAGGCGCTGAAGGACGAGGGTGTCACGCCGAAGTGGGTGCAGGTGGGCAACGAGACCCGTGTGGGCATGATATGGAATGACGGAAAGATAGTGTGGAACAACTCTCAGCCCTGGGCAGGCTACGTGGCACTGAGCAATGCCGGCTATGACGCGGTGAAGAGCGTATTCCCCAGTGCACTGGTCATAGTGCACCTGGACCGTGCTCCCGAGAGCAACTCGTGGTTCTTCCAGCAGTTCAAGGACAACGGCGGCAAGTTTGATGCCATCGGTCTGTCGCACTATCCCGAGACCTCCACATGGCAGGCAAACAACATCAGTACTGCCAGCAATATCAGGTCGCTGCACAACACCTTCCAAGTGCCCGTGATACTGGTAGAGACAGGCTACTACTGGAACAGCGACAACACCGAAGCCGAGGAGGTGATGACCGACCTGTTCAGCAGGACCATGACCATCAGCGGCTGTGGCGGTATCTTCTACTGGGAGCCGGAGGTTTATAACTGGTGGAAGCCCACGTATTACCAGAATCTGGGATGGAATGCGTACAACAAAGGTGCATTCAATGCCAATGGCCGCCCCTCTGCAGCCCTCAACCCCTTCAACATAGGAGGTCCGTCGGGCATAAACAGTGCTGAGGTGGTGAGCGACAAGCCCGACCAGACCTACGACCTGATGGGGCGCAAGGTGGATGCCACACAGTTGAAGCGTGGCATATATATCCGTGGTAACAAGAAGGTGCTGGTGAAGTGAAAGACGCAGCGATTATCCTCTCAGGAGGCATGGACTCCGTGACCATGCTCTATGAATATCAGAGCAGAATAGCACTGGCCATAACCTTCGACTATGGCAGCAATCACAGCAGCAACGAGATAGCCTGTGCCCGCTGGCACTGCGACCATCTGGGCATAGAGCAGCTGGTCATACCCTTGGCGTTCATGCACGACTATTTCCACTCCTCGCTCCTCGAGGGTGCCGACGCCATACCCGAGGGCACCTATGCCGACGACAACATGCTCTCTACCGTGGTGCCCTTCCGCAACGGCATAATGCTCTCCGTGGCATGCGGCATAGCCGAATGCAGGGGACTGCAGCATGTGATGATAGCAAACCACGGCGGTGACCACAGCGTATATCCCGATTGCCGCCCGCAGTTCATCGACGCCATGTCAGAGGCCATGACTCACGGCACCTACGCACACATCGACATCATGGCTCCATATACAGACATAACCAAGACAGAGATAGCGCGCCATGGCAAGGCGCTGGGTGTGGACTACAGCAAGACCTGGAGTTGCTATAAGGGTGGAGAACAGCCCTGCGGCAAGTGTGCCACCTGCATAGAGCGAGAGGAAGCCTTGCGCCAGGCCGGGATAGTATGACTATTCTTTTATTATCCCAAATCTAGATTTGGGTTTACATATTGGGTGATGGTATGAGTGCCCACCGTCATTTGTCTGCGGACCACAGAGTCCTCAGGCAAGGCGGGAGCGGCAGTACCGTCACCCAATATGCATGGTGACACCTCTTCGCGTATCTCATCCCATAATCCTGCTTCCATGAAACTGCGGTGAGTGATGGCGCCGCCCTCCACCAACAGCGACTGTATGCCGTCATCGTACATCTGCTGCATGAGCGAGGGTAGGGTAGTGGTGTGTGAGAGAACATAGCGGCGTGGCGACGGACCGTCCCACAGGCGTGTGTCCAGTCGTGGCTTGTCGCGCTCTGCCGTGACCCGTCCCACGAGTATGGCGTCGCTCTCCGCCCGCAGCTTATGACAGATACGGCGTGTGGTGTCATTGGAGATGGCAGCCGGCTGGCGGTGGTCATCGATAAATCCGTCGGCAGAACGTGCCCACTTCAGCACGATGTACGGCCTGTGCTGCTGATGAAAAGTGAAGAAGCGGCGGTTCAGCCACCTGCACTCCTCTTCCATCACACCCACCGTCACCTCGATACCCGCCTGGCGTATGCGCTCTATGCCTCGTCCCTGCACCTTGGCAAAGGGGTCTACACATCCCACCACCACACGGCGCACCCCCTTGTTCACTATCAGGTCGGCACAGGGAGGAGTCTTGCCATAGTGGGCACAGGGTTCCAAGGACACGTATATGGTGGCATCGTGAAGCAGAGTCTCATCGGCGGGGTGCACACTGGCAAAGGCGTTGACCTCGGCATGACCCTCGCCACACCGTATGTGGTAGCCCTCGCCAATGATACGGTCATCAGCCACGATGACCGCTCCCACCATTGGATTGGGACGTGCAGTGAGCACACCCTGACGTGCCAGTTGCAGACAGCGGCTCATATATTTTTCATCCTTACACATTTGGTGGGTATCGTTATTTTCCTTATTTTTGCAAGTCATGACATACAGAGATATTTGCAACCGCCTGACGGCAGTGTATGAGACGGGAGAGGCCCGAGCCATAGCCCGACTGCTGCTCGAAGAGGCGTTCGGACTGACTCTGGCAGATATTTGCAGTGGCAAAGATACACAATTCTCTGCTGCCGAAGAAGAAAAGTTGAACTCTTTTTTACAGCGACTGCTTCAGGCCGAACCCATACAGTACGTGCTGGGTAGTGAGACCTTCTGCGGTCGCCGCCTGTCGGTGCGTCCGGGAGTGCTCATACCTCGTCCCGAAACCGAGGAACTGTGCCGGTGGGTGACCGCCGACTGGCAGGATGCAGACCATCCCCTCCGTGTGCTCGACGTTGGTACCGGCAGCGGGTGTATAGCGGTGACCATGGCACTCGACCTGCCACAGGCAGAGGTGGAGGC
>OMSQ01000080.1 GCA_900313805.1 uncultured Prevotella sp.
AAACCCGCGACCCCCAGCTTGGAAGGCTAGTGCTCTATCGACTGAGCTATTTCCGCAAGATTTATTTCGTGGGTGCTGACGGATTCGAACCACCGAAGTCGAAAGACAGCAGATTTACAGTCTGCCCCATTTGGCCACTCTGGAAAACACCCGTGTTTACTTGCGTCGCTTTGCACTTAGGTCCGTCGCTTTGAGCCTCTTGTCGGATTCGAACCAACGACCCCGAGATTACAAATCACGTGCTCTGGCCAACTGAGCTAAAGAGGCAAATCCCTGCAGCCATTAGGCCTACGTGTTAGGACGTGTCGTAAAACGGCTGCAAAGATACGGCAATTTTTCAAACCGCCAAAACTTTTTCTGCTTTTTTTTATCTGCTGCGTTGTTTTTCCTTAAATTTGGTCAGTTGCACCTTCATGGAGTCCACGCAGAGGTCTACAGCCTCCTCAAACGTGTCGCAGGTCTTCTCTACGAAAAGCGTGCTGCCTGGTACTGAAGCGCTCAGACTGGCCTGTTTGTTCATGGCTGTGGCGGGCTTCACCACTTTCAACTGTACATCGACGTTCTGCACATCTTCGTAAGATTTCTGAAGTTTCTCTACTTTCTTCTGGATGAATAGTTCCAGTTTCTCGTTAGCGTCGAAGTGTATCGACTGAATCTTGATTTCCATAGTAGCCTCCTGTTTTTAATTGGCCCGGGGGTGGGCCTGGTTATATACTTTTTTCAACTGTTCAAAGGTAGTGTGTGTATAGATTTCTGTGGTGCCCATGCTCTCATGTCCCAACAGTCGGCGCACCGTCTCTATCTGCGCATCGTGGTTCACCATGGATGTGGCAAAGGTGTGCCGGAGCACGTGTGGTGTGAGGTGTTTCTGTGTGCTCACCCTCTTCAGGTGCTTGTTCACCTCATACTCTACCTGCCAGCGCGTGAGTGGCATCCCCTCTTTTGTGGTGAAGAAGGCAGCACTTCTGGAGGGCACCTGCTGTCCTCTTATTTCAAGGTAGTGCGTCAGCGTCTCTGCCAACTCATCACCGAAGGGCACTATGCGTTGCTTGTTGCGTTTTCCCGTTACCTTCATCTGCCTGCCACGCACATCCACGCTGCCATCCTCCAGTCCGATGAGTTCTGCCAGACGGATACCGGTACTATACAGAGTTAATAATATGGTACGCGCGCGAACATCTTTGAAATCGTCGGTCCATGGCACATCATCGAACAGGCGGTTTAACTCCTGTTCACGCACGAACTTTGGCAGCGGTTTACTGCGCTTCGGGCCTGCGATGCCGTGCGAGGGGTCGCGTTCTACCATTCCTCGCGAGAGGGCAAAACGATAAAAGGAACGCACGGCACTCAATCGTCTGTTGATTGAAGTGGCCTTGTGTCCTTTATCCATCATGCTCTCCATCCATGCACGGATGATATTGGAGTCTGTTGTCTCCCAAGAGAGCTGACTGTCTATATGTGTGAAGAAATCCTCAAAAGCCCTGAGATCCTGCTCATACGAAAGCACGGTGAGTGCCGAGTAGTGGCGCTCGTGGGCCAGATATTGCAGGAATTGGTCTTTCATAATCTCAGAAGCATTGGTTTTCGGCTTCGAAGATACGAAAAAACCCTGAACCTACAAAGCGTTTGAAGATTTTTTTTACTCCTCGTTAGCTCTCAGCTTCTGTACGTAGATAGCCTTTTCCATCTTGAGTCTCTTCAAAACAGATGGCTTGTTGTACTGCTGACGTGCGCGAAGTTCCTTAGTCACACCTGTTTTTTCAAACTTTCTCTTAAACTTCTTAAGAGCTCTCTCGATGTTCTCGCCATCCTTTACCGGTACAATAATCATGCTTTTTGTCTGATTTTTATTATGTTAAACTTACTTTTAATTGTCGCTTTTTACGAAACGTGGGTGCAAAATTACATTATATTTTAATAACCTCCAAATTTTTTTGCTCGAAAAAACTCTTAGTCCTTGTTTTTCACCGCCTTGAGCCGTGACACTGGCGAGAGTTCTTTTATTATCTGCCTGCCTATATACCTGTAAAGGCCAAAGGGTATTTCATCAGGGTCGAGCAGGATATTGTATTCGAAATAGTCGCTTAGAGCCTTGGCCACCGAATGATACGGCCGAATATGTATACCTGCAGAAAGCAGCCATTGCTCATCTACATCATTTATCTCCACGCGCGAAGGGAACAGTGTGACATCGGTAGTTGACACGAGCAGGTAAGCCGGGAAATGCTGTTCCGGTGCTCCCTCAGGCAGACAGAGCAGCCATCTCACATCACTCTGTCGTGCCACTAGCATGCCGTCGGCATGTCTTTCTCTCAGTGCGATGCGTAGTGAAGCAAGGCGATCTCTGCAGAGCAACGGGTCAGACTGCAGTACTGGCGCAGCACAGTCGGATAGTGGTGGCAACAAGTTGAGGTTTGTGCGCAGTGTGATACCCCCACGCCTGCGTAATTCACCTTGCCAAATCATCACTTCCGGCTCAGTCCACGTCATAGCATCGAGTGCCACTTCGTGCGAAGCACCACTCACGCTGCACTGTTCGGCCAGCCACCCGTACATCATGCCTGCATCTGTTATAATTGTCGCGTTCGCACTGTTCACTGCTGTCAGGCAACCATCATCGATCTGACCAGAAGCGCACACCGCGAGTTGTGTGGGAGTGACTATCAACTGCATGCCCTCGGCATGACAGCCAAGATACTGCGCCATAGCATCCCACTGTGGCAGTACCGGAGTGGAGTGATGAGGGTCGTGCACTGGCAGGATATAGGCATCCAGGTGTTCTGCGCACATTCTTTCGCGGAGCATTTCTATGTTTTTGGATGGTATGTCTTTCATCGTCATGAAAAATATTGGATTAGTAACCGCGAAGTTACAAAAAAACTGCTAGAAAGTATGTCACATTCTCGAAAAAAAAACATATATTTGCATGCGCAATGCCTTTGGGCATCAACCGAGCATGTCAAACACAATTTTTACTTAAATCAAATACAGGATTATGGCATTTTTAACAAACGACAAGTTGACCATCGTCGGTGCAGCCGGCATGATTGGTTCAAACATGGTTCAGACAGCCCTGATGATGGGTCTGACAAGTGACATCTGTCTCTACGACGTATTTTCGCCCGAGGGTGTGGCCGAAGAGATGCGCCAGAGTGGTTTCGGCAATGTGAAGATCACTGCCACCACCGACGCCGAGGAGGCTTTCACCAACGCAAAGTATATCATCTCGTCTGGTGGTGCCCCCCGCAAGGCTGGCATGACACGTGAGGACCTGCTCAAGGGCAACTGCGAGATAGCAGAGGGTCTGGGCAAGAACATCAAGCAGTACTGTCCCGATGTGAAGCACGTGGTTATCATATTCAACCCCGCCGACCTCACTGGTCTGGTGACCCTGCTCTACTCTGGTCTGAAACCCGGTCAGGTGACCACCCTGGCAGGTCTCGACACCACCCGTCTGCAGAGCGCTCTTGCCAAGAAATTTGGCGTGATGCAGGACGACATCACCGGTTGCGCCACCTACGGCGGACACGGCGAGCAGATGGCTGTGTTTGGCAGTCATGTGGAGATAGCAGGCAGAAAGCTCACCGACATCATCGGCACTGAGGAGTTCCCCGCAGAGGAATGGGAGCAGATGAAGGTAGATGTGACCAAGGGTGGTGCGAAGATTATCGAGCTCCGCGGACGCAGCTCGTTCCAGAGCCCTGCCTACCTGAGCGTGGAGATGATACGCTCTGCCATGGGTGGCGAGCCCTTCCGCTTCCCCGTGGGCACTTACGTGCAGACCGAGAAGTACGACCATATCATGATGGCCATGAAGACCACCCTCGACGAGAGCGGTGCACACTTCGAGGTACCTCAGGGCACTCCCGAGGAGAATGCCAAGCTCGATGCTTCCTACGAGCACCTGTGCAAGATGCGCGATGAGCTGGTGACTCTCAACATCGTGCCCCCCATCTCCGAGTGGAGCAAGGTGAACCCCAACCTCTGATGCAACACGGCTCACCCCAGGTGGGGCGCTGTCACACAAACGGGCCTGTCACACGACAGGTCCGTTATTTATGCTAAGAATGAGAAGTAAGAACATGACAGAGTTAAGAGACAAGACTTTTGGCGGTGAGAGGCCTTTGTTCGAATCACACCATGTCGCCCTCATTGGTATCACGATTGTGGACGGTGAATCGGGCATCAAGGAGTGTAGTGACATAGTGGCTCACGACTGCAAGTTTTTTGGTAAATACCCCTTTTGGCACGTAGACGGCAGCCGTATCACCAACTGCTATTTTGCCCCCGGGTCGCGCTCTGCCATCTGGTATTCCAACCACATGGTGATGGAGGATTCGGTGATTGACGGTCCGAAGTTCTTCCGCGAGATGAAAGACCTGACACTGCGCAGGGTGACCATCAACGATGCCGATGAGACATTCTGGAACATCGACGGGCTGCTAATCGAAGACGTGACATTGCACGACGGCACCTATCCATTCATGGGCAGTCGCAATATCATGGTCAGGAGGCTGAAGAGCGATGCCAAGTACGTGTTTCAATATGTGAAGAACGTAGAGATACACGATGCTCACATCACCACCAAAGACGCCTTTTGGGAGGTGGAGAACGTGACAATATACGATTCGTATCTCGATGGTGAATATCTGGGCTGGCACTCCAAGAACCTCCGTTTGGTCAACTGCCATATCGGTGGTGAGCAGCCTCTGTGCTACGCCCATGACCTGGTGCTTGAGAACTGCACCTTCGACCCTGCCTCCGACCGTGCCTTCGAATACAGCACCGTTCATGCCGACATACACGGACACATAGCCAACATAAAGAATCCGACTAGCGGACATATTGTGGCCGACAGCATAGGTGAGGTGACCATAGACGAGAACATAAAGAGTCCGGCCGACTGTATCATTGAGACAAGAGGATAAAGACGATATGACATACGATTTTGACACTATATGGCAGAGAAGAGGGACATCGTGCGTGAAGTGGGATTGCGACGAAGCACTTGACACCACCCCACTTTGGGTGGCCGACATGGACTTCCGCGTGGCCAAGCCCATCATTGATGCTCTGCGCCGTCGCGTGGAACACGGCATCTTCGGCTATACACACGTACCCCAACGATACTATGACAGTATAATAAGGTGGTTCGCCTCACGCCATCAGTGGCACATAGAACCCGACTGGATACTATACACCACCGGTGTGGTGCCTGCACTGTCGGTAGCAGTAAAGGCTTTATGCAATCCTGGTGACAAGGTGCTGATTCAGACACCTGTCTACAACTGTTTCTTCTCATCCATACGCAATAATGACTGCGAGGTGGTGGAGAGCAGACTGGTGCAGGCTGCCGACGGACGGTGGGAGGTAGACTGGGAGGACATGGAGCGTAAGGCTGCTGACCCACAGGTGAGACTCTTCGTGCTGTGCAACCCCCACAACCCCTGTGGACGAGTGTGGACAAAAGAAGAACTGGTGCGAATGAACGACATCTGCATCAGTCATGACGTGATGGTGGTGGCCGATGAGATACACTGCGAACTCGTGATGCCCGACCACAGATACACGCCCTTTGCGTCAGTATCTGACGACTGTCTGGACAACAGCATCACACTGTCGTCGCCCTCAAAGTCATTTAACACCGCCGGTTTGCAGATAGCCAACATCATCTGTTCTTCCTCTACCATACGCCAGCGCATAGACCGCGCCATCAACATCAACGAGGTTTGTGATGTGAATCCCTTTGGGGTTGACGCTCTCATAGCCGCATACGATGAAGGTGGGGAATGGATAGACCAGTTGTGCCAGTACCTGTGGCGCAACTACCAGTCGCTGTGCCAGTTCTTCCGCCAGCACCTGCCCCATTTGCCTGTCACCCCACTTGAGGGCACATATCTGGTGTGGGTAGACTGCCGCAGTCTGGGTGTGGACAGCGACACCCTGAAGCACCGCTTACATGATGAGGCCCACGTGCTTGTCAACAGCGGCACTATGTATGGCGAAGCGGGCGAGGGATGGATCAGAATCAACATAGCCTGTCCGCAGGCAACACTGATGCAGGCATTAGAACTCATGAAACCCGTATTAGAAAAGAAACAATAAAAACAAACAAAATATGGCTTTAATAAAATCAGTCATCGGTCTGACTCCAAAGTGGGGTCGCGACTGTTATTTCAGCGAGAATGCCACCATAGTGGGCGAAGTGACCATGGGCGATGAGTGCAGCATCTGGTTTAACGCCGTGGTGCGCGGTGATGTGGCTCCTATCACCATGGGCAACAGGGTGAACGTGCAGGATGGCGCCTGTGTGCACGTGACCAACAAGATAGGCCCAACGGTAATAGAGGATGACGTGACCATCGGTCACAATGCCACCGTACATGCGTGCACACTGAAGCGCGGCTCACTGATAGGCATGGGAGCAGTAGTGCTCGACAATGCCGTAGTAGGCGAAGGAGCGGTAGTGGCAGCAGGAGCGCTGGTGCTGCAGGGCACTCAGATAGGCGATCATGAGATATGGGGCGGAGTGCCGGCAAAGTTTCTCAAGAAGACACGACCCGACCAGGCGGAGAGCTACGCCAAGCACTATGTAGAGTATTCCAAATGGTATCTCAACGAAGAAGAGCACTGACCCCAGTGCTCTTCTTCGTTTTCTTGTCACAGTGCCACGGCTGCAAGTATCTTGTCCGTGGCTCCCACATGCTGTTTCACGAACTCATGTGCTTTCTGTCCTGCTTCGGTCAACTGTTCTGCCGATTTGTCGAAGCTGTCCATGACACGTGCGAAACTCTCGTCATCATCAACTTCGAAGCCGCCCTGGGCAGCTATCAGCCCCTGCGCTTCCTGGAAGCGCTTGTTATTGGGTCCGAAAATCACGGGCATGCCCCAGACGGCTGCCTCAAGCACATTGTGTATGCCGACTCCGAAGCCGCCACCCACATACGCC
>OMSQ01000079.1 GCA_900313805.1 uncultured Prevotella sp.
ATCATTGAAGTAGATATTTAACAAACATAAGCAACATGAGATTTTTTACACTTATCATTGGCATTATTTTCAGTTTTGGGGTCATGGCCCAAGGGCAGCTTACTCCCCAAGCACACATGAAGCTGGCCAGGGCGAAAGCTGCCATGGCAAAGAATAATGGTAGCTATAAGGCTCCTGCCCAGAAGTCTCAGACCATGAAAATGGTGGTTAAGGTTGCAGCAAGCAATGCCGCCGACACCTACTCGCAGATACGTGCTGCCGGTGCAACAGTCCTGGGCAAGATAGGCAGACAGGCAGTGATAGAAGTGCCTGTGGACGCTGTTGAGACCATTTCGCATTTAAGCGGTGTGGAGCGTATAGACGTGACACACAAGGGCAGGCTCAAGACCGACGTAACTATGGAAGAGACAGGAGTGACGCTGATAGACGGTACGAGCGAAAGTACTGCCACGGCCTATACAGGCAAGGGAGTGACCATAGGTCTGATAGACTGCGGCATTGATTTCCAGCACCCTGCGTTCAAGGACAGTGAAGGACGCTCGCGCATCAAATGCGTGTATATGATGGGCGAGAACGGCGGACACAAGATGACCATCAACGACCCGGAAACAGGCACATACACCTTCCCTGGTTCAGTGTATGACACACCCGAACTCATAGCCACGCTAACCACCGACAATACCGACGAGACACATGGCACACATACCGCTGGCATAGCCGCCGGCAGCCGGTCGCCTCTGGGATTTGGCGGCATGGCACCAGAAGCAGACATTGTACTTATACCACTGAATCAGATTGCGGTAGAAGGCTTTGATGAGCCCGATGCCGATGCTTACGTAGAACTGGCTCTCGCCTTTGCCTCTGCATACGCTCAGCAAAGCAGTCAACCAATGGTACTTAGTTGCAGCATGAACAGCCATAGCGGTCCCCACGATGGCACCAGTAGCATCACTGAGGCAATAGAGGACTTGTCGGACCACCTCATACCCATTTTCTCAGCAGGCAACGAGGGTGGTTATCCTATACATCTGTACAATAAATTCACTGCTACTAAGCCCACGATAAGAACTCTGCTCATGGGTTTGATGGAAGATGAAACAGGCGAACATCAATATATGAGTTCGGCTGACGTGACTGGATACACCCGCTCAGGCGATGAGGCCAGTGTGAAGCTGACGCTAAAGTCGGTAAACCAATTCACGGGCAGGCTCACAACCGTATGGACAAGCGAAGAATGCAGGATAACGAAAGGCGGCGAGCCACAGATGTTCAGGGCATCGAGCGAAGATGACAACGAACTGTCAAAGTATTTCACTGGCGAGGTGAATATCGGAGCTTTTGACAATGGCGATGGAAGACTGTGCGTAGGAGCAGGCGTGGAGGGATACATAGACAAACTCTATCTTTTTGAACTGGCAATTGGCGGATCGGCAAATACAGAGATTGACCTATGGGACGAAGTGGCTGGTTTTGGCGGAGTTAACCAGATGGGCATATCGGGGTATGTAGACGGCAACAGCGACATGTCGGCAGGCGACTGGACATGCACAGACAAGGTGGTAAGCGTGGGTGCCTATTGTGCCAACGTGATGAAACGCGACTATGATGGCAGTGTGACCGACACTTCCGTAAGCTCAGAAGACGAAGAGCCCAATATACTTCACGACATAGCGTGGTTCTCCAGTTATGGCACCTCGTTCAACGACATCACCCAACCAACGATTTGTGCACCTGGAGTGAACGTAGTATCATCGCTCAACAGTTACAATATCGACAGCGGTGTAAGCAGCGCCATGCAGTGGGAAGGGTATCCATACGGTGCCGAAAGCGGCACATCAATGGCCTGCCCCGTAGTGAGCGGCATCGTAGCCCTGTGGTTGCAGGCCGAGCCCACTATGAAGTTGGCAGAGATAAAGGACGTGATGAACAACAGCAGTACCAAAGACAGCTATACTGCCACAAGCAGTCATAGATGGGGATATGGAAAGATAAATGCAGCCAAGGGCATTGAGTACATATCCAGCATGACTGGCATCAACAACATCCCCTACAGCAACACAGACAATGACATTACATACGACCTGCAAGGCAGGAAGGTTAATGGCACTTTGCAGCACGGGGTATACATCCGAAATGGCAGAAAGGTGGTGGTGAGGTAGCACAGTCTGCTACTTCCCCACCCTATACTTCTCCATTTCCTGCGGCAGGCGGTAGAATTTGTCGTCATTCGACTTCTCCAGGCATCTCTTGCACTGTGTGTCACCCGCTGTAGGATGGTTCTCTAAGAATGAAGTAATGGCGGTGAGCACAGACTCATAGTCGCCTTTGAGCTTATATGTGTTATTGAAACGGAAATACGTGTCCTTATCCTTCATGAACGAACAGCCATAGCCCGAGCCACCGCTGCTCGCATCATGCATGTCCTTAGCCGAGAAAGAGACCTGTGAAAGCGAGGCGACAAGCGCGTCGTAGTCAGCAGCATCAATCGCCACCATGTCTCTCAGATGGTGACCCTCACGATAGTCATGATAGTCCCATGTCACCGAATCGCGTGTGATTTCGTAGGTAATCGCCACTGCCACGCCCGAATTGGTGTGGGTGGAATACACTATCATAGTAGTGTTGGCCTTGATGGGTTTCCTTACGTTCATGTCTTCACTCTCCTGTATCTGCTCCTGTTTCAGGGTCAGTTCCTGCTGTTCTTGTTTTTGAGAACAGCCGTAGCCCACAGTCAACCAACAGGCGCAAACTATTACGCAAAATGATTTTTTCATAACACGATATGCTGATTGATGTGCAAAAATAAGACAAAACGGCATATACGCCAAATAAAAACAAGATAATATTTTGCATAAGACCGTTTTTTACATTACCTTTGCAGGCGAAATACAAAGGGACGTAGCTCAGGTGGTTTAGAGCGCTACATTGACATTGTAGAGGTCGTCGGTTCAACTCCGATCGTTCCTACCAATG
>OMSQ01000061.1 GCA_900313805.1 uncultured Prevotella sp.
ATGTCCTTCACTCGTCCCTGCAGACGGTAGGTGGCATAGAGCTTCAGATTGCGAACGGCATCTGTAGCTATACTATGCGATCCCAGGATTTCCAACTCGTTGTCTATACCCTCTGAGTTGGTTATCAGACCCAGCGTCTGCATGTTGGCAAGGTTTCCGTTGCGGCGCTGGTTGTTGTCCTGCTTAATCAGCATCTTTGCCGTTGTCTGATAGATGGGGGTGGCATAGCGCAGATAGATGGCTGCCAGTCCCAGACAGATAATCAGCGAGAGGACAAACCACTTCCAGTTGAGCACCAATGTGCGGAAGATGTTGGCGAAACTGAAGATGGATCGCCCAGTCTCCTCTTGCATTTGTTCTGTACCTAAGTTCTTTTGTTCTTCCATTGTTTTATTTGATTGTTATGTTTCTTTTCTTTATTTCTCAATCATCCTGAGCAGATACTGACCGTAGTCGTTCTTTTTCATAGGTTCCGCCAGCTTGCGTACATGCTCTGCGTCTATCCATTTGTTAAGATAGGCTATCTCCTCAATGCAGGCCACCTTCAGTCCCTGGCGCTTTTCTATCACCTCTATGAAGGTGCTGGCCTCGGAGAGGCTGTCGTGTGTGCCGGTGTCCAGCCATGCGAACCCGCGTTCCAGGGTCTCCACACGCAGTGTTCCGCGATTCAGGTATTCTTGGTTTACTGTCGTTATCTCCAGTTCGCCGCGTGCGCTCGGCTTAATGCTCTTCGCTATCTCCACCACGCTGTTGGGATAGAAGTACAGTCCCACCACGGCATAGTTGCTCTTCGGCTCAGAGGGCTTCTCCTCTATGCTAACGCAGCGGCCGTCGGAGTCAAACTCCACCACACCGTAGCGCTCGGGGTCGTTCACATAGTAACCGAACACGGTGGAGAGACCACGGCTGGCATTTTCCACGCTCTGGCGCAGCATGCGGCGGAAACCGGGACCGTGGAAGATGTTGTCGCCCAACACCAGACAGACGGTGTCGTCGCCGATAAACTCCTCGCCTATGATGAAGGCCTGAGCCAGACCGTCTGGTGATGGCTGCTCGGCATACTCAAAGCGCACGCCCAGGTCGCTGCCGTCGCCAAGCAACCGACGGAAACCAGGCAGGTCGTGAGGGGTGCTGATAATGAGTATCTCGCGGATGCCAGCCATGAGAAGCACCGACACCGGATAGTATATCATCGGCTTGTCAAAAATCGGTATCAGCTGCTTGCTGATGCCCTTGGTGATAGGGTAGAGACGGGTGCCGGAACCACCGGCCAATACTATGCCTTTCATCTTGTGTATGTTGTTTTAGTATGCGTTTTTGTCATGATGTATGGTACTCATGAATGTCATCAGTATGATGCGTATGTCAAGCCACAGACTCCAGTTCTCTATATACCAGATGTCGCGCTTGATACGCTCCTCCATCTGCCACAACTCGCGCGTCTCGCCACGATAGCCGGTCACCTGGGCATAGCCCGTCACGCCAGGCTTGGAGAAATGGCGAACCATGTACTTGTCTATCAACTGGCCGTACATCTCGGTATGGAGCAGCATGTGAGGACGAGGACCCACAACGCTCATGTCGCCGCGCAGCACATTGAAAAACTGTGGCAGCTCGTCGATGTTCGACTTGCGCATGAAGTTGCCGAAGGGAAACTTGCGCGGGTCGTCCTTGGTGGCCTGCTGGCTGTCACTGTCAGCATTGACGTGCATCGAACGGAATTTGTAACACATGAATGTCTTGCCATTCAGACCCGTCCGTTCCTGCTTGAAGAATACTGGTCCCTTGCTCTGGCACTTTATGATGAGTGCTACGATGGGCAGGAAGGGAAGAAGGATGAGGAGTACCACAGAACTGAATACCACGTCGAATGTGCGCTTTATCATGCGGTTGCCTATTCCGCTGAGTGGTTCCAACAGGTTGGTGTATACCACCTGTGCCCCTATGCGCTCAGACTTCAGACGGGTAAAGATATTGCGCTGCATGCGCGGCACGTAGTAGAAATGCACCATGTGCTGGTTGCACCAGCTTATCACTTGCCTGATGAGTTCCTCGTCGTCATGAGAGAGGCAGCAGAATATCTCATCCACCTTATTGCTGCCTTTTTTGCCTTCTGTGTCGCCTGTTGTGGCTTCGCTGTCCATCATCTCCGTAAAGTCAGCCATGTCGCCCAGACGTTTCAACTCCTCTGGGGCATTCTCCATGTCCTCGTCGGCATAATAGCCGCGTATCTTATAGCCCGTAGAAGCATCGCCATTGAGATCTTTGTACAGTATTCGGACGGCAGGGTCGTTGCCTACGAGAAGCACGGTACGAGTGTTGCCTCCCATCTGACGGTAACGGCGCAATATCTTCAACTCCAGTACATGCAGCAGGGTCAGCAACAGAAAGAATGATGGCGCGAAAACCAACATGAAGTTGAAAAAACCGCTGCCAGAGCTCAACAGACGAGTGGTGAGGAAGAAAATGACGACCTGAGTGACCACCAGACGGAAGGTGAGGGGTACCACATCGCCATTGCTCACACGCTGAACATGCATGTTGGAGTGGTAGAAAATTTCTGCCACCAACAGCGACATGTTGGCTGCCAAAAATGTGGTGCGTCTGTGAGAACGGAAAAAAGCGGGCAGAATGTCAGGAAAGAGGCTGAAAATAAGATACACCAAAGCATTGAGCAATATGAAATCGCTCAAAATCACAATGTTACGTATTGCGATACTTCCTTTGGAATAAGTCCTCATCACAGAATTCTGTCTATTGGCTGCTTTTTTGGCGTGCAAAGATACTCATTTCTTGGCAATTGAGAAAATGTTACATGCAAAATATCTGCTTTTTGGCCGTTTTTTACATTATTTAAGGACGCTGACATCTGCCGTGTGTAAAAAAATGCAATTAGTTTCGCAGTAAAGAAAAAAAATGCTACCTTTGCAAGGTAATTTGCAAAATTGTGTTTTATAATATTTGAAAAATATTTATTTATGGGACTATTCTCAAAAATCTTCAAACGCAATCGACAGGAAGAGGTGAAGGTGGGAGGAATGGAGGACTACATGACGCTGGTCAGGGTCTATTTCCAAGCCTCTCTCGCACAAAATATAGGTATTACCAACCTGGCCATGCTGCCTGATTTGCGAACCTTTAAAACTTCTCTCCGGGTGCCTACAGTAAATAACAAACTGGGCGTGGGCGAGGGAAGCAGATGTAAAAAAATGATGAAAGAAATTTACAAAACAGATGATTCTTTCTTCAAGGAAATAGATCAGAGCATACGCAAGAACTGTAGGCGAATAACAGATGTACAACCTTATCTGCTACAGTTCCAGGGCTTCTCGCAAGACCTGATGATGCTCATGGGCAACCTCATGAAATTCAAACTGCGCATGCCCTCAATGTTCAAGAAAACTCTCTATACTATGACAGAAAAAACTGTCAGCGATATATTCAACAAGAATGACTATAAGGATGCCGGAGTGGTTAAGACTGTACTCTCTATCAGAAAGTACAACCAGAGGTTGGGATTCACGCAGAAGTGGATAACCGACTTTACCTACCAAGTGGTGATGCTCGCAAAAAAAGAACCACGACGCAAGGACGACGAAAATACTCAAAAGAAATAACTCATACCTTTGCATCAAATTGTTAGTCAATGGCTCTCGACGAGAAAACAGTAAAACTCTTCACCACGCGAGTGAGGCAGATGATGCTCCACTATCAGGAACTGAAAAAGCAGAATGAGGCGCAGGCTGAAGAACTCAGGCAGTGGCAGAAGAAGGTGGAAACACTGGAACAACAACTGCAACAGGCCCAAAATGACTACAATTCGCTGAAAATGGCCAAAATGATTGAAATCACCGATGACGACATGGCTAAAGCCAAGGTGAGACTGACCAAACTGATCCGCGATGTGAATAGGTGTATCACCATGCTAAGTGAGAACTGAACGTAGCGATGGCAAAAGAGAAAAATGTAAAACGACTCATAAGACTGCATGTCTACAATACTATCTTACCCGTCAGCATCGACCCTGACGAGGAGGAGAACTATCGAAATGCAGCCAAGATGGTCACAGATACGGTGAACAGATATGCCGAGGTGTCTAATGGAAAAAACAGCATCACCTCGCTGCTCTATATGGCTATGATAGACATAGCTCTCAAGTACGAGCAGGAAAAACAAAAACAAGATACCGATAATCTGAAAAATATTCTCACTGCCATCACTGCCGAAATCGAGGAATCTCTGGGCAATAAGGTTTGACAAACATCGACAGAACACAAACGCAGCATTAATCTTTACGAGAATATTTTTTAACTACAATAAATAAATTACAATGGCAATAACTATTATCATCGCAGCAGCTGCACTGGTACTCGGAGCGTTTGCTGGATACTTGATTTTCCGATACGTACTGAAAGGAAAATATAATGAATGGGTAATGGCCGCCGAAAAGGAGGCCGAAGTGATTAAGGAAAAAAAGGAACTCCAGATAAAGGAGAAATTCCTTAACAAAAAGGCTGAACTAGAAAAGGAGGTCCAGCAGAGGAACCAAAAGATTCAACAAGGTGAAAACCGACTGAAACAGAGAGAGATATCACTCAATCAAAGACAAGAGGAATTGGGCAGACGCAAACAGGACCTCGACCAGACTCAGCAGCGCATTGATAATGAGAAAAAACTGCTTGCACAAAAGCAGGAGGAACTCGAGAAGATGCAGATAAAGGAGCGCGAGAAACTCGAGGAACTCTCCGGACTGAGTGCCGAGGAGGCAAAAAGACGACTCGTGGAAAGCCTCAAAGACGAGGCACGCACAGACGCCGCATCGTATATAAATGAAATAGTAGACGAGGCAAAACTCAATGCCAATGCTCAGGCCAAAAAAATCGTGATACAGACCATACAGCGCGTGGCCACGGAAACGGCTATTGAAAACTCTGTCAGCGTGTTCCATATTGACAACGACGAGGTGAAGGGACGCATCATCGGCCGTGAGGGACGAAATATCAGAGCCCTCGAAGCTGCCGCAGGAGTGGAAATAGTGGTCGACGACACTCCAGAGGCTATCGTCATCTCTGCTTTCGACCCAATCCGCCGAGAGGTATGCCGACTGGCTCTGCACCAGCTGGTGGCCGACGGACGCATACACCCGGCACGCATTGAAGAGGTGGTGGCAAAGGTGAAGAAACAGATAGAGAATGAGGTGATAGAAACGGGTAAACGCACGGCTATCGACTTGGGTATTCACGGACTGCATCCGGAACTCATACGTATCATCGGAAAGATGAAATACCGCTCTTCTTACGGACAAAACCTGCTGCAGCATGCACGTGAGACGGCTAACCTCTGTGCTGTCATGGCCTCGGAACTGGGACTCAACCCCAAAAAGGCGAAGCGCGCCGGACTGCTCCACGATATAGGCAAGGTGCCCGATGAGGAGAGTGAACTGCCTCACGCTCTCTATGGTGCCAAAATAGCTGAAAAATTCAAGGAAAAACCAGATATCTGCAATGCCATTGGCTCTCACCACGATGAGATGGAGATGAACACGCTCCTGGCTCCTATCGTGCAGGTGTGCGATGCCATCTCTGGTGCACGACCTGGTGCAAGAAGGGAAATCGTTGAGGCATATATCAAACGACTTAACGACCTGGAGGCCATTGCCATGAGTTACCCGGGTGTGACCAAGACTTACGCCATACAGGCTGGACGTGAACTCCGCGTCATTGTGGGGGCCGACAAGATGGACGACAAACAGACCGAGGCTCTCTCTGGCGAGATTGCCAACAAGATACAGAATGAGATGACATATCCTGGACAGGTGAAAATCACTGTGATACGCGAAACTCGTTCGGTGGCATACGCTAAGTAATCTTTATTCTGAATGAACATTTTCATCCGTATATTTATAGTTACCACTCTGGCCCTGAGCGCTCATACGCTCAGGGCGCAGATTCTCTTCGACCGCAGTAAGGATGGCATGCGCATGGTGTCAACTCGCTCGGCTGTACTCACACAGGAAGGGAAGAGCCCGCTGGTATATGTGGGCTATTCTGTGCAGATACAGGGCAAGAAACGGGCATATTTCATCACGCTCGGCGTGAAAAGCACTCAACCCATTGCCAAGGTGAATGAGGGTGACCGACTGCTGATGAAGATTGGCGAAAAGGAGGTGCTGAAGTTTGAAGCCATGCCTGGGAGCATGTTCTCGAAAAAGGGCAATATCTACTATTCCAATAGCACCTATAGGGTGCAGCCCTCTCAACTAGAACAGATTGCCCGTGCTCAGAGGGTGCGCATAGGAATGGCCGACCACACCCTCGATGTTGATGTGGACGGCCATGCATATATGTTGGCTTCGGCGCAACTCTCCGCTCTCAACGAACGGTTGTCGCACCGCTGACCTCAATCATTCTCTTTTTTGAACAGTGAGTCGAGATATTCGTTTATCTCGCGTATGTGCTTGCGATTGGCGGCATAGCCCTCCATGCGCTCTTCGTCGTCGCAGATGAAGTTCTCGTCGCCCTTGCATACGTATGAGTGCAACTTGCCGCAGTCTATCTGCAGATACCACATACCGTCGTTCTCCTTGTGCTGTGCCCTGCGGGTGCGGTAGCGGGGCTCTATGAGGTACAGGTCGGTATGAGCCACCATGCGCTTCACCTTGTCGCACACCTTGCCGCTCACGGCTATGGTGTCGAAGTGCTCGCCGTGCTGGCGCATCAGTTGATTGCGAGTGAGACGGTAATAGAGTGTCGTGTTTACCACCTCACCCTTGTCGTTATTCAACTGTATGGTGTCATTCTTCTCATAATAGATGTACTGATTCAACTGCTGCCGTGCCATGCGGTTGGGACGTATGGCACGCTGCGCCATCACGTCGGTGGTCAGAAACAGTGCGCTTACTGTCAAAGCCATGAATGTTAGTATTCGTCTCATTGTCGTGGTTATTTGGTTTGGTCTTGATGCTAAAATTCGCTTGTGAAGTGAAACTTTATATGCTCAAAGTCTTCCTGAGCCATGCTTAGTACATAACCTGAATCGGCCAGGAATACATCGCGCCCTTCACGGTCCTTGGCCATGTACTGGTATTTCCTGTTCTTAAACCGTTCCAGTTCCGCCTCGTCATCGCTTTCTATCCAGCAGGCCTTGTGCAGATGCACGGGCTCCCAACGGCATTTTGCTCCATACTCGTTTTCCAGACGGTACTGTATCACCTCGAACTGCAACTGCCCCACGGTGCCAATTATCTTGCGGCCGTTGAACTGGTTGACAAACAGCTGTGCCACGCCCTCGTCCATCAACTGCTCTATACCCTTGGCCAACTGCTTCGACTTCATCGGGTCGTCGTTTTCTATGTACTTGAACATCTCCGGTGAGAACGAAGGCAGTCCGCGGAAATGTATCTGCTCGCCCTCGGTCAGCGTGTCGCCTATCTTGAATATGCCATTGTCGGGCAGTCCCACGATGTCACCCGGCCATGCCTCGTCGATGGTCTCCTTGCGCTGGGCCATGAACTGGGTGGGAGAGGAGAAACGCAGTGTCTTGCCCTGACGCACGTGCAGGTAGGGCTGGTTGCGAACGAACTTGCCGCTGCACACCTTGCAGAAGGCTATACATGAACGGTGGTTTGGGTCGATGTTGGCTGTGATCTTGAAGATAAAACCCGTGAACTTCGGCTCCTCAGGACTCACCACACGCTCTTCAGCCTGGGTGGAGCGGGGGGAGGGGGCTATCCGCACGAAACAGTTGAGCAACTCCTGCACACCGAAATTGTTGAGCGCAGAACCGAAAAACACCGGTGCCACCTCGGCACTGCGATACCGCTCTACGTCGAAGTCGGGATACACACCGCTGATGAGTTCCAGGTCGTCGCGCAACTGCTGGGCATCACTCTCACCCACATGGGCTTCGAGCTCACTGCTCGTTATGTCCACCTGCACCTTCTCGGTCACCCTCTGCTTGTCGGGAGTAAATAGGTTCAGCTGGTCTTCATAGATGTTGTACACACCCTTGAAGCGAGCACCCTGGTTGATGGGCCACGACAGCGGACGCACGCTTATCTGAAGTTCCTCTTCCAACTCGTCAAGTAGGTCGAAGGGGTCGCGCCCCTCACGGTCCATCTTGTTGATGAAGATGATGACGGGTGTGTTGCGCATGCGGCATACGTTCATCAACTTGCGTGTCTGAGCCTCCACGCCCTTTGCACCGTCCACCACTATGATGGCACTGTCCACGGCAGTGAGGGTGCGGTAGGTGTCCTCGGCAAAGTCCTGGTGACCAGGGGTGTCGAGTATGTTGATTTTATATCCCTCATAGTCAAACTCCATCACGGAGGTACTTACCGATATGCCACGCTGCTTCTCTATGTCCATCCAGTCGCTGGTGGCTGTCTTGCGTATCTTGTTGCTCTTCACCGCGCCGGCCACCTGTATCTGACCGCCGAAGAGCAGAAACTTCTCCGTCAGTGTGGTCTTGCCCGCATCTGGGTGGGATATGATGGCAAAGGTGCGGCGTCTCTCTATTTCCTGTATCATTGGTTGTTGATTCTCTCTATGCACTTCACCAGCGACTCCTCCCAGTGAGGTATGGTCAGTGCGAAGGTGGTCTTTATCTTTGTCTTGTCCAGCACGCTCATCGCAGGACGTGTGGCTGGTGTGGGATATTCCGACGTGTGTATGGGCAGCACGGTGCAGCCGGTGATGCCGGCTATGCGGTGTATGCTCTTGGTGAAGTCGTACCAGCTGCATACGCCCTCGTTGGTGTAGTGATACACACCGGGCACCACTCCGTGCTCTACGATGCTCATGATAGCCCCTGCCAGGTCGGCAGCGTAAGTGGGGGTGCCTATCTGGTCGAATACCACGTTCAGCTGCTCACGTTCCCTGCCCAGACGCATCATCGTCCTGACGAAATTGTTGCCGAAGGGGGAGTACAGCCATGCCGTGCGCACTATGACGGTGCGCTTGCAGAATTTCGTGGCACCGAACTCGCCAGCCAATTTCGTGGAGCCATATACTCCCTCGGGACAGGGGGTGTCGGTCTCTACGTAGGGCAGGTGCTTGGTACCGTCAAACACATAGTCGGTACTCACATGTATCAGCCAGCCACCACGGCGCTCTATGGCTGCTGCCAGGAAAGTGGGAGCCAGCGTGTTGATGGCTGTGGCACGCTCCTTGTCGCTCTCGGCACGGTCCACAGCGGTATAGGCGGCGCAGTTCACCACACCATCTATCTCGTGCTCGTCCACATAGCGCTCCACCGCCTGCTGGTCGGTGATGTCCAACTCTGCCACGTCGGTATTGAAAAATACGTGCTTCTCGTGTTGGGACTGCAACAGACGTATCTCGTTGCCCAACTGCCCTTCGCATCCAGTGATAAGTATGTTCATAGGTTTCTCCTTATTGTTTAAAATTCCAGACCCTCGGTCTTGTCTTTCTCGTAATAGTCGCTGAGCATGCCCAACAGGGTGCTTATCTCGCTGATGGCGTGGGCGGTGTCGGGACTCACCTCCTTCTTCTGAAGCCTCAGCAGCATCACACCATAGAGGGCGTTCAGGCAGGTGAGCACCTCGCTCTCCTGCTTGTCGGCACCACGGTGGCGAAGCTCCACTATGAAAGGCAGCACCTTATAGTACTCCGCACTGTAGAACGGATACTTGCTGCTGGAGAGCAACTGACGGTGCAACTCATCCATTTGCTGCACCACGACCTCGTTTATCTGCAAGTGACCACGCTCGCGTTTGCCCTCCTGGTTTATCATGCGAATCAAGTCTCCATACCAGTCGGCCAGCTCCTCCTTCTGCTCATCACTGTAGTCAAACTGTGATATGTACTCTGCGCGTATGCGGCTCAACTGACAGTCGTAGGCACGTATGATATCCTCCACCTGCCACATGTAGAGCACATACTCGGCTATGCTGCGGCTGCGCAGCTGCTGTGATATATACATAGTGTAGTTATTGCTTGATGGGGTCAGTAGTGTATGGTGAATAGGTTGAACACGGTACCGAAGAGTATCAGCACGCTGATCACTATCACCACGCTGCCAATGATGCGGTTGATAAT
>OMSQ01000078.1 GCA_900313805.1 uncultured Prevotella sp.
GCGGCGTTGAAGGCTCCCATGCCTTGGTTGGCATTGATGCGGTAGTCTTTCTCACCGTGGATGCAGAGGATAGGGGTGTCCCACTTGTCCACGAAGCGGTGGGGGGAGTTTTCGTATGTGCGGCGAGCGTTGGCAGTCTGGTCCTTGTTCCAGTAGGCATCGTCGTACTCCCAGTTGCTGAACCACACCTCCTCGGTGTCGGTGTACATCGACTCGAGGTTGAAGGCTCCGTCGTGGGCGATGAAGCACTTGAAGCGCTTGTCGTGGTGCCCAGCCAGATAGTAGACGCTGAAGCCGCCGAACGAGGCACCAACGGCCCCCAGACGGTCACGGTCTACGTATGGCAGGTTGGCTGCCGCATCGTCGATGGCAGTAAGGTAGTCGTCCATGCACTGACCTGTCCAGTCGCCGCTAATCTCTTCGCACCACTGACTGCCGAAACCGGGCAGACCGTGGCGGTTGGGAGCTATTATCACATAGCCCTGAGAGGCCATGATGCGGAAATTCCAGCGATAACTCCAGAACTGGCTCACCGGACTTTGCGGACCACCCTCGCAGAAGAGCAGGGTGGGGTATTTCTTCGTCTCGTCGAACTTCGGGGGCAGGATAATCCAGTAGAGCATGCGACCACCATCGGTGGTAGTCACCCAGCGCTGTTGTACGGTGATGCCAGCCAACTGCTTGAGTATATGCTCGTTTTCGTGGGTAATCTGCTGCTTCTTGGTCTTCTTCACATCCTTGCCTGGAGTGACGATATATAGGTCGGCAGGCAGACTATAACTATGCTGCTCGGCTATTATGCGCTTGCCGTCGCCCAACATCTGTAGTGAACCCCAGTCAGCCCATTCCTCGGTGAGCTGCTGCATGTTGCCGTTCATGTCTACACTGTACATGTTTTCAGTGGCATGCCATACGCCGATGAAATAGATTTTTTTCTCTTTCCCGTCGGCCCAGCAGAAGTCGTCCACATTGCTGTCGAAATTCTCGGAGAGAATGCGTTCACTACCGTCGCTCAGTGAGTAGAGTAGCAGGCGGTTGGTGTCGCTTTCATATCCGTCGCGGGCCATGCTCAGCCATGCTATGTGCTGACCGTCAGGCGAGAAACGGGGATTTGTGTCGTAACCTGGGTGATTGTCCAGGTTGTCTGCATGGTTCACCGTCTGATACTGCATGGTCTTGGTCGGGTCTACCTTAGGTGCCACATAGTCGGCACTCTTGCACAGGTTGCGTGTGCTGCCATCTTGCGTGTCGTACAGGTAGATGTCGCTGTCGGTGGAAATGGCGTAAGCCACACCCTCTTTCTTGCGACATGTATAGGCGATGTATCGTGAGTCTGGACTCCAGTCCATCTGTTCTATGCCGCCGAAGGGAGCCAAGGGCGACTCGTAGGGCTCACCCTCGAGCAGGTCCTTGCCACTGTCTATGGAACCGTCGTTGCCCACTGTGGCCACAAAGGGATGCTGTATGCTCTCTACGTAATGGTCCCAGTGACGATAGTTGAGGTCGGTCACCAGTCTGCCAGTGGCCTTGGGCAGGTCATCGGGGTTCTTCTGTATGCTCCCGTAATATGGTAATGATTTGATAAGCAATACTTTGCTGTTATCTGGCGAAAACTTGTACCCTTCCACCTCTGTGGTATCGTGGGTAAGTTGTCTTCGCTCTGTACCGTCGCTGTTCATCATCCATATCTGTCCGTCGCTGAGGAAAGTGATTTTGCCATCGCGGGTCCAGGCAGGGTCAGTCTCGTTCTTGCTGCTTGTGGTGAGTTGGCGCTGACCTGTGCCGTCGCTGTTCATCACATGGAGCACATGATGGCTCTTGTTCTCTTTCACACTATAATAGGCCACGGTATAGGCTATCTGCTTGCCGTCGGGCGAAGGGGCATAGCCCCCGATGCGTCCCATGGCCCATAGGGCCTCGGGAGTCATCTGGTCGCTGGCCAGGGTGATATCATTCTTTCCGATGTTCACGTCTTGGGCTTGCATGGTGCCGCACAGCATCAGGGAGGCGGCAATGATGAATGTTCTCATAGTATAGTTATTTTTTGTCGTTAGCGACGGTTGCGGCGGCGCATCTCCTCGCGCATACGCTGCATCTCCTGCTGTTGCTTCTGCATGGCTTCCAGACGGGCGGCCAGTCCGCTCTGTTTCTGTGGGTTAGCCTTGCGCTCCTTATAGTTGGCCTCAAGTATGGCCAGGAGTTTCTCATCATTGGTGGTCTTGCGCAGGGTCCACATGATGGCGGCACTCATAAACAGCGAGATGAAGTAGTAGAAGTTAAGTCCTGCCGAGTAGTCATTGAAGATGAAGAAGAAGAACACTGGCATGAGGAACATCATCCACTGCATCATCTTCATCTGCGATGCCTGACTGCCCACCATCTGGTCGCGCTGCTGACGCATGGTCATCCACGAGTAGAGCAGGTTGCTCACACAGAAGAGTATGCAGGTGAGCGAGAGGTGGTCGCCAATAAGGGGTACATTACTTCCCCATTCTATGATGGGGTCGTAGGTGGAGAGGTCGTCAATCCAGAGGAAGGACTGTCCGCGCAGCTGTATGGCGTTTGGCACGAAGTTGAACATGGCTATCCAGATGGGCATCTGTATGAGCATGGGCAGACAGCCGCTGAGCGGACTGACACCATACTGCGAATAGAGTTGCATCATGGCCTGTTGCTTCTGCATCTGATCCTCGGGCTTGTCATATTGCTTGGTGGCCTCCTCGAGTTTGGGCTTCAGCACACGCATCTTGGCAGAACTCATGTAACTCTTCTTCACCAGGGGATAGGTGATGGCCTTGAGTAGCAGGGTGATAATGATGAGCACCACACCCATGGGTATGTGCAGACCAGTGAGCCAGTCAAACACGTAGAGAGTGAACCAGCGGTTGATAACACGGAAGAGAGGCCATCCCAGGTACACCAGGCGTTCCATCTCGAGGTCTTTTCCGAAGGTGCTCTGCTCTTCCATGGCCTGCAGCAGACGGAAGTCATTGGGACCATAGAAGAACTCCAACTCCGTGGCCTCCGTGCCGCGTGGGTCGAAGTCGGTGGTGAGTCGGGCACGATACTGCTTCAGGTATCCCGAACCCTTGGCCAGCGGTATGCTGGTGAGTTTGGCTCCAGTGGCAAAGCGTGTCTTCGTAATCATCATCGCACTGAAGAACTGGTTCTTGAAAGCCACCCAGTCAAGGGGCTCTTCCATCTCTTCATCAATCACTTCCTTGGTCTCGTTCAGGTAGTCGGTGCCAGAATCAAACTCCTTGTAAGTGAGTGTGGCATAGCGATTTTCGAAGGTGAAGCCCTTCTCCTGCTGACGGCATTTCTCATCCCATACCACCTGCAACTTGTCTTGTCCTGATGCAAAGAGGTCGCCCATGCCTTCGGCACGAAGGCTCAGATGCAGCATATCGTCGGGTCCGAGCATATAGCGCATTACAAGCTGCTTGCCGTTTCCTGCCACAGCTGTGAAGGTGACGCTGCTGTCGCTCTGTTCAGAGGGCGTAAAGAAAAGGTCGCTTGTGTTGATATTGGCTTCCTTTGTGTCGAGCATGAAGGTCAGATGCTGGTCGTTGCCCTCGAAGAGTGTCACGTCCTTCTTTCCGTCAATACTCTGATAGTCTTTCACTACGGCCTTAGTCACTGTGGCACCCTGTGTGCTTAGTGTCAGTTCCACCTTGTCGTTCTTCAGCACCACATCGCTGGCGCTGCCTCCGAGTGCGGTATGAAACAGGGCGGTAGTGTCGCGCAGGGCGGCTTCCTTGGCTTCTGCCTGCTTCTTGGCTTTGGCCTTGGCATCGGCCTCAGCCTTCTTCTGGGCTTCCTTGGCCTTTGCTACTTGCTCCTGTTGAGCTTTCACGTCCTCCTCAGAGGGCTTGTTCCACCAACTGAAACCGATGAGCACAACTGCTATAAGCACAAATCCTGTTATGGTATTCTTGTCCATTTGTCTGTGTTATCTCTTATTTTTATTTGTTACAAGTTGCAAAATTACATATTTTTTCGCTACTGTGCAAAGAAGTGGTGAAAAGTTTCTACCTTTGCACGGTATGAAAAGACTGTTGATACTGACCCTGATAATGCTGGGTTGTTCATGGAGCACCAATGCTCAGGTGCATAGATGGTACAACCGCTATGCCAAGGTGGTGAAAGCCAATGCGTTGCTGGCCAACTATACTGACTCGCTCAGATTGTTGAAGAAACGACTGGATGACGCGCGAACACGCAATGAACATGAGGCTGCTGAGCGCGGCTATGTGAGTGGCGACGGTCGCTACTTTCCCCTCTTTGCACCCCTCACTTTCTATCATGGAGTAGCTGCCGAACAACTCGGCACTGGCACAGATGACGCCGTGGTGGAAGAGGTGAACCGCTCGCTTATGAAGGTGTATCTGAAAAGACCGGACTTGGTGCAGAACAGTCAGAACCGCATGCAGAATATGGTCTCTCAGGGTAAGGAGGTGTCGAAACCAGTAAAACAAGAAGTGGACCTGGTGGCGCATGTGAAAGATACTGTTCAGACACCACCCGTGGTGACTCCTGTGGAGGTGGTGGTGAAGAAGCCCAATTTCTGGACCTTCAAGGGCGACTACTACCTGCAACTGCTGCAAAACTATATTTCTGACAACTGGTACAAAGGTGGTGAGAGCAACTACTCCATGCTGGCTTCGGTGGTGATGGAGGCAGACTATAATAATAAACAGAAAGTAAAATGGGAAAATAAACTGGAGATGAAGGTGGGTGTACAGACCTCTAAGGCTGACAGTGTGCACACGATGAAGACCACGGAGGACCTGCTGCGACTGACCAGTAAACTTGGACTGCAGGCATCAAAGAAATGGTACTACACGCTGCAGATGCTGGCTGTGACACAGTTCGCGCGCGGATACAAGAGCAATGATCCAGTGGTGTATTCCGACCTCTTCTCGCCATTCACACTTGACCTCTCTCTTGGTATGGACTACACGGTAGAGGCGATGAAGAAACGACTCAAAGGTACCATACACTTGGCACCGCTGGCATATAAGTTTCACTATGTGGACCGCCTGGCACTGGCCACTACTTTCGGACTAAAGGAAGGACACCACACACTTAATGACTTCGGTTCGCAGGTTACCGCCGACCTGACATGGACGTTTACTGATAACATAAAGTGGCAGACACGCTTCTATGCCTTTACCACCTACAAAGGGATGACTATGGAGTGGGAGAATACATTCTCGTTTAAGTTTAATAAGTATATTTCTACAAACTTGTTTGTATATCCGCGCTTTGACGACACTGTGTCGCCTGATGCCCATCACGGTTACTGGCAATTTAAAGAATTTGCGTCAATAGGATTTACTTATTCCTTTTGACGCAAACTCGGGGCGGCATACATCCATTTTCTGTATGCCTCTATGCCGGGACACCTGTCATGGTGCCATACGTGGCTAATCTGTCATTTCGCCCTCTACATACAGGCGTGTCATCTCAGATATGGCATTCGTACGCACCGTGATAGACTTCTTGAATGTGCCTGTCATCTTGCCTGTACCGTTGTATGTCACCTTTATGCTGCCCTTCTGTCCAGGTGCAATGGGGGTCTTTGTGTATGTGGGCACCGTGCAGCCGCAACTGGCCACAGCCTGGTTGATGACCAAAGGAGCATCGCCCACGTTCGTGAAGGTGAAGGTGTACTCCTGTATGGGCTCCTTAACTGAGAATTTGCCGAAATCGTGGCTCACTTTATCAAACTTGATGTCGGCCTTGCCCTGTGCAGAAGCGTAACCTATGCCCATAAGGAGCATCAGAGAAATGAAAAGTATCTTTTTCATCATAATTATCCTTTTTATGGTTGTTAATGTGTATTCGTTTCTTCTATGAGTGCAAAAATAACGGCTTTTTTCAAAAAAAAGTGGAGAACAGGTCGCTCTCCACTATTTTTTAACAACTTTTCAAATATCTTTTCTCTCTTTTCACTTTTTAGATACCTACTTGGCATCGAGAGCCAGACGCATGCCACGGTGTGGTCCGGCATCGCTTATCTGACCGTGGTTGCGGTGATGAACCACTGAGAATCGCTCGTCGGTGTAGTCGCAACCGCCACGATATACAAAACGGTAACCGCCTTCGTTTGGCTTCAGAGTGGGCTCTGTGCCATATCTGGAATAACCGCTGCTGGTCCATTCATACACGTTGCCGGTCATGTCGTATATGCCCAACTCATTAGGCATCTTCTGCTTCACGGCATGTGGACGGTCGCCACTATTGGCGAAGCACCATGCCACTTCCTGCAGGTCATTGCTACCTGAGTAGACATAGCCCTTGCTCTTGGTGCCACCCTTGGCGGCAAACTCCCACTCAGCTTCGGTGAGCAGACGGAACTGTTTGCCTGTCAACTGGTTGAGCTTGGCTACGAAATGACGGCAGTCGCCCCAACTAACCTGCTCCACGGGGTTCTGGTTGCTGTCGGTATAGCGAGAGGGATTCTTACCCATTACGGCAGTCCACAATTCCTGAGTCACCTCGGTCTCACCACAGTAGAAACTACCTACGGTCTCCTGATGAGCGGGCTCATCGCTGCGGAAGTCCTGATCTGTCACCTTGTCCTTACCCATGGTGAAGGTGCCACCCTCTACGTAAACCATGGTAAATGATACTTTGTTGACTGTGAATGTCTCATTTTGCTGGGCGTATGCAGTGCCCATGGCCATCACCGACAATGCGGTAAGCAGAAATGTTTTTTTCATATTATAGTTTGATAAATGATTGTATCATGTTTTCAGTCGGCAAAAGTACATAATTCTTTTCATTAATCGTCAATAAAAGTTAATTATTTTAGATTGGTATACAACAAAAGAGGGGGCGAACAAATGTCGCTCCCTCTCTCGCTTATGCAGAATGTTGCGTGTGCAACTACAAAGTTACTAATTAGAAGTTCAGATACAGACCAAACTCGAGCTGGTTGCCATCGAGGTTCACACCCCAGGCGTTAACCTTGGTCTTGAGGTTGTTGTCCTTCTCCTGCCTCCAGCCAAGGAAACCGAAGTGAGAAACAAAACTCAGGTTCTTGCTCAGGTTCAGAGCCACACCAGGTCTGAAACCTACCTCAATGTTGTCGTTGTCGCGACCTTTACCGTACTCGTGCTCGAAAGCAACACCACCGTCGATGAATACATTCACCAGGTCAGTGTGTACGAAAGTGTAACGTGCGTAAGGGTTGATGCTGAAAGATTTCTCGCCGCCCTTGTTGCTGCCCATCCATCCGAACTTAACACCAGCAGCCCAATCCTGATTGAAGTTGTAACCTACCTCAGGGAGAAGCTTGAAAGCAGTAACGTCATCGCCACCATCGTGAGAGATGCTAGCCAGACCAACACCACCACCAACAAACACCTGAGCATTAGCACTCACGGCCATCACGGCCATTGCCATAATTACAAAAAACTTTTTCATCTTTTTACTTTTTTAAAAAATTAATACCTTTTCTTTTTTTTAATGTTATCACTGATTTTTCGTGTTGGAATTGTTATGTTCCTGAAATCGGGTGCAAAAGTATAGCGTTTTCCAATACGCCGCAAATTTTTTAAAGGCTTTTTAAGGGTTAAATGTAAACAAATGTTAAATTTTTGCCCATGTTGGGGGTTATAACTATATTTGCATGACATAAATCAAGAGGCAAAATGACAACAATTTTCATAGCTGGACCCTGTGTGATAGAAAATGCAGGATTGTTGGATGTGGTGGCCACCGAACTGGTGCGTTTAAACCAAAAGTATGGTATAGATATTATTTTCAAGGCTTCGTTTGACAAAGCCAACCGCACCTCGCTGCGTTCTTTTCGCGGTCCTGGTTTGGACAAGGGACTGCAGATGCTTGCCGACATAAAGGAGCGCTACTCCCTGCGCATACTGACCGACATACACGAGTCGTGGCAGGCTGCCCCCGCTGCCGAGGTGGCTGATGTGCTTCAGATACCGGCCTTCCTCTGCCGTCAGACCGACTTGCTGGTGGCCGCAGCTAAAACCAGCAGGGTGGTGAATATCAAAAAGGCGCAGTTCCTCAGTGGCCGCGACATGGCCTTCCCCGTTGACAAGGCCTTGCAGGCAGGTGCCAAGGAGGTATGGCTTACCGAGAGGGGTAACTCCTTCGGATATAACAACCTCGTGGTTGACTTCCGAAACATAGCCGATATGCTGGAGATAGTGCCCACGGTGATTATGGACTGCACACATAGCGTGCAGCGGCCTGGGGCGGGTAACGGTTCCACATCCGGTGACCGTCGTTTTGTGCCTGCTATGGCACGGGCAGCACAGGCCTTCGGCGCTACCGGCTTTTTCTTCGAGATTCATCCTGACCCGGACCATGCTCTGAGCGACGGACCCAACATGTGGCCGCTGGCACAGTTTGAAGAGGTAGTGAAATCACTGCTCTGAAGGGTGGAACTTTCCTTCCGTACATTATATATATAATATAGCGACTCTGCGCGCAGATATAACATACACGTTGAGGCATGGGCAGTTTTTAGTTATAATTGCCCATATCTCAGTTTCCTTGCTTATAATACACTTCTTCGCATTAAACAACAAAAAACTTGGTGGGCTGCGAAATAATGACTAATTTTGCAAACGAAATTCAACAACGCTAATTTGCTGACATTTAGTTAGAAACAGATGGACAACTACGATACGGAGAAACTGCATCATGTGCGTGATTACGCCATACAGAGTCTGCGCGACGAGGCTGATGCCCTGTTGGCATTGATACCACAGATAGACGAGGAGTTTGAGCGTGCCGTGCAGATGATTCTTTCATGCAAGGGCAAGGTGATAGTGACGGGTGTGGGCAAGAGCGGGCACATAGGTGCCAAGATAGCAGCCACGCTGTCAAGTACCGGCACCCCCTCATTCTTCATCAATCCTCTCGACGTGTATCACGGAGACCTGGGTGTGATGACCAAGGATGATGTGGTGTTGGCACTCAGCAATTCTGGACAGACCGATGAACTGCTGCGTTTCATTCCCCTGTTGCAACACATGCAGGTGCCTATCATCTCCATGACCGGCAATCCGCAGTCGCTCCTGGCCAAGTACAGCAATGCTCACATAAAAGTATGGGTGGAGAAGGAAGCCTGTCCGCTCAACCTTGCTCCCACCAGCAGTACCACTGCAGCTCTGGCCATAGGAGATGCTCTCGCCATAGCACTCATGGAGGTGAGAGGATTCAAACCACGCGACTTCGCACAGTTCCACCCAGGTGGTAGTCTGGGTAAACGACTGCTTACCACGGCTCAGGATGTGATGCGCAGCAACGACCTGCCCGTGCTGCCGGCGGACATGCATCTGGGTGAGGCCATCATTCTGGTGTCGAAAGGAAAACTCGGACTGGGTATCACACTCAAGGAAGAGAAGGTGCAGGGACTAATCACCGACGGCGACATACGACGCGCAATGGAACGCTGGCAGGCGCATTTCGTTGACCATACCGTGGCTGATATCATGACTGTCAACCCAAAGTGCGTGGCGCCGAATACAAAAATCACGGAGATACAGCGCATCATGCAACAACATAAGATACACTCGGTGCTGGTAGTGGATGAGCACCAGCACCTGTTGGGTGTGGTAGACCACTACTCGTGCATGGTGTGATGAAACGCTGCAGCTTATTAATTGCAATTCTTCTTACTTTCTGTCTGCACGCTGCGGCGCAGCGGGCAGACTCAGCTATGGTGGCTGCCATGCAGAAATATGGCGTCACCTTTTCCGATAACAACAGTGTCACACTGCTCGTCAGCGGACAGGAGAAATTCGATGACCTTTTCACTGCCATACGTCAGGCACGCAGTAGCATACACCTGGAATACTTCAATTTCAGAAACGACTCCATCGCATCTCTGCTCTTCGACCTGCTGGCAGAACGGGTGGCACAAGGCGTGGAGGTTAGAGCCTTGTATGATGCTTTTGGCAATAGCAGCAACAACAGGCCGTTGAAAAAGAGACACATACGCGCACTTAGAGAGAAGGGAATCGAGATATATGAGTTTGACCCGATACGCTTCCCCTGGGTAAATCACGTGTTTTCGCGCGACCATAGGAAGATAGTGGTCATCGATGGCAAGATAGCCTATACAGGCGGCATGAACGTGGCCGACTATTATATAAA
>OMSQ01000169.1 GCA_900313805.1 uncultured Prevotella sp.
AGAAGCCCCCGAGGAGCATTCTGCTGATCTGGAGGCTAATATATCTGAACAGTAACAATCTTTTGTCGTTACTTGCAAAGGGAATAAATCCATCCGTTGTCTTTCCACTCACAGCGCACCACTCCAAACCGTATCAGACGGGCCAGGAGTGATACGATGCGGTAGCGACCCATGGTGCTACGCCTGACAAGGGAGTTGAGCGACAACGGTCCTCCCTCTTCCATGCTTCGCAGAAAGACCGACTCCTCATCACTGTAACTGAGCATCACACCGGCGGCTGACTGCTCGTCGTGCCACAGGCGCAGGTGAACGGGCGATGCCACCACATTCTCATCCTTCACACGCACAAAAGCACGGTAGTCACCATCTTCTGTGGGGGCTGTCACTGGCTTGCGATGTGCCACAGGCACTGTCACCACCACCACCGTCTTGCCGTGAACACGCAGGGTGTCGAACTGTATGGAAGCTGCCGGACGACAGTATCGCATGGCGGCAGAGTGCATCATGTATATCTCTTCATCGCTGCGCACGCCGGAAATAACACCGTCGTCGCGCACACCGATAAGCAGTCTGCCTCCATCTGTATTGGCGAAGGCACTCACCGAACGCGCCAACTTAGCCGCATCTGACACGCGGTACTTGAAGTCCTGGCATTGGTGCTCACCCTCGCTTATCCATTCCAACAACTGTTCACTGTCGTCCATGGCTGTTACATGCCGTCGTTCTCACCCTCGTATTCCACTTCGGCCATGCTGCTCATGTCGCCTTCTTCCACCACGTCACCTTCTTCATATTCCTGATGGGTGTCTTGTTTCTGGGGGAACCAGTCCTTGGTCGCTTCCTTCAGGTAGTTGGCGTCATCACCGCTGAACAGCTTCTCTATGTCTGCATCTATTCTCTCCCTGCTCAGCACACCATAACCGTCGGCTTTCTTCATCAGCGGAGCCAGTCCGTTGCTGTCTTTATGCTGGCATAGCCATTTCATCATGTCCTTGGGGTAGCGGTCGTACACGCTGTTCACCGTCCACAGCAGTTCTCCGTAACTGCGGTCCTCTTCGTCGATGTTCTGCACGTCCTTGCGCTGGGCCAGAGTGTTGAGCTTTTCCACTATGCTGGCATCAGAAGCAGGCATCTTGGCAAAGTCGCGTATCTCATCCCGCAGCAATACTTGGGCAGACACGTTTCCCTGTTTCTTTAGGTCCACGCTCTTCAATTGTAGTTTCCCCTCTGGGGTTACAGCGTATGTATAGGTCTTGTCAATGGTCCACTGGGGCTGGAATTCGGCCATCTCGGTATCTGATTTCATGCCCGAGAGTGTGCGGTGTATGGTGAAGCCATTGTCAGTGAAACGGCCGCCGCAGTCTTCCTTCTCGCTGAAATAGGCACTGCTGTTGTCCTCCATGAATCCCTGGTTGAGCATCTTCCAGTTCACAAACTCCATGCCGTCGGCGTATTTGCCGTCGCTGTCGTATGTGCAGATATACATGGTGCCGCCATCGCCCGACTCCTGCCAGAGAAAGGCAAGGGTGCCGCCTGTGGGCAGTTCCTTCACTGCTACGATGCTGGCCAGATCGGTCACTTCCACACTGTCATTGGCCCATTCGGGGGCAATGCCGCCAAGCAGACGGGCCGCCTGTTCGTTGTTCAAGTGATACATTATGCTGTCGGTGCTCACGTCAATAGTGTCACCCAATATCTGTACACTGTCGGTGTTGATGCCCAATTCATCGAGGAAGGCCTGTCCCTTAGAGCCTGATTTGCTACAGGCTGCCAGGCATACTGCCGCTACTACTAATAAGATGCTCTTTTTCATAGTTGTGATGTATTATGATTATATCTCGCAAAGTTAATGAATAATAATGTCTTTTCCATACTACAGATGAATATTTTGTATTTCTTTAACCCAAATCGCTAGAATGACCGATTTGGGTTAAAGCCTCATACGAAAATATGCCGTGTGCAGGCTCATGGGCTGCACACGGCATATAATATGAGATGTGGAGGGGTGGGGGTCAACCGCGGCTCCACCAGTGCTTCTTGCGAGGAGGCTGATGGTCATGCAGTCCGCCCACAATGGCTTCGCGCATCACCTCTTCGTATGTCTTCTTCTCAGTGATGATGCGGTAGATGGTGCCCCAGTCGGGCAGTCCACCCACATTGCGGTCGTCTATCCACACATCGGCCTTGATTTTGCGAGAATAGTGACGGTTCTTGTTGGTGTTCTCCTCGGGGAAGTCGCGGTTTACAGCGTAAAACTCCACTCCACGCTCCCTGCACCACTGCACAGCCTCGTCCAGTTCCTTGCCTTCACGTACCGTCCACAGTATTATCTGGTGACGCTCGGCTATCAGCATGCGCAGGGTGTCGGTGGCGAAGGGACGCTCCCGGCCTATCTCGGGATACTTATCCTCTACTATTGTGCCGTCGAAATCTACTCCTATTATCATGGACCTATCCTACTTCTTGGTTTTTACAGATGTGTCCTGCTTGTTGCCGTAGTGGCTGTTGCCATAACTACCATACACGTTGCTGCCGTAGGTGTAGCCGCCATAGCTGCTATACGAACCCTTGCCGTACTTGCCGTATTTGCCATAGCGACCGTACTTGCCGTAGCGGCCGTACTTACCGTAGCCGTAGTAGTAGCCATACTTCTTCTTCGACATGTCGATACCGTTGATGACGATGGCAATGTTGGGCAGTTTCTTGTCGGCTGCCAGCGAGTTCACCAGGTCGAAGCTTGAACGCGGGGTGTAGTCGGCACGACACATGTAAACTGTGGCATCGGCCACACGACCTATCTGCAGGGTATCGGTCACCAGACCCACAGGGGCGGTATCGATGAGCACGTAGTCGTAGTTGTCGCGAAGCACCTTAATGACCTTGTCCAGACTGCTGCGAGACATCAACTCGGTGGGGTTGGGAGGTATGGGACCAGCCAGGAGCAGGTCGAGGTTCTGGTTCACGCCAGAGGGCACTATCTGTGAAAGTACGTCGGCCTCTGAGGGCTCCTCGTGGGTGAGCAGTGGTGTGATACCGTGTGTGCGGTCGTTGATTTCGAAGAGCTCTGCCAGACGGGGCTTACGGATGTCAAGACCCACAAGTACCACCTTCTTGTCCAAAAGGGCGAAGCTCACTGCCAGGTTGGCGCAGTTGAACGTCTTACCCTCACCGGAAGTGGTGGAGGTGAACATTATCACCTTATCGCCCTCCTTCATCATGAACTGGATGTTGGTACGCATAGAGCGGAATATTTCCTCCATCTGGTTGTTCTGGTTCTCGTGCACCACAATATCGGCCTTCGTCTTGGCGGTGTCGCTGGCCACTGCCACATCGGCGATGATAGGCAGCTTGGTGAGGCTGGCCACATCTTCATGACCTTCTATCTTGTAGCGGAAGAACTCTATGAGGAAGAGGAAGAGCACGGGGATGGCCAGGCCCAGCAGCAGGGCAGCCATCATGATGGTGCTCGACTTCGGGCTGATCTTCGCACCGCCCTGGGGGTCGTCGATAAGCTTACCCTTGTCGGCAGTGGCAGCCAGTGAGATGCTGTTCTCCTCACGTTTCTGCAAGAGCATCAGATACAGACCAGAGCGCACTTCCTGTTGGCGACCGATCTGTGTGAGTACGCGCTCCTGCTCGGGAGTGGCACTCACCTGTCCTGAGTATTTGCCATACTGCTGCGACACGGCGCTGCGCTGTATCTCCATGTTACGACGACTCTGCGACATGGCACGGCGTATGCTGTTGCTCAGGTCGTCGAGCTGGGCGGTGAGGGGCTGCACCGAGGGACTCTCCTCAGAGGCACTCTGCAAGAGACGGTTGCGCTGCAGCACTATCTCGTTGTATTTGTTGATGAGCGAGGAGGCCGAAGCGTCGGTCAGACCTACGTTCGAGGGAAGGGTCTGGTAGCGGTTGGCAGGCTCGTTCATGTAGTCGCTGATACTGTTGAGCAG
>OMSQ01000072.1 GCA_900313805.1 uncultured Prevotella sp.
TCCGCCTTGGACAACAGAAAACCGGCATTCTCGGATGAGAAATGCCGGTTGTATTTTTCTTTACAAGAAGAATTAGTTCAGGGCATCAGCCAGTTCTGCTCCGGCCTTGAATTTAGCCACCTTCTTGGCTGCAATCTGTATCTTCTCCTTACTCTGGGGGTTGATACCTTCACGTGCGGGGCGCTCGCTTACGCTGAATGTGCCGAAGCCGATGAGAGCCACCTTGTCGCCTGCTACGAGAGCTTCCTGTACTGCGGCCATAGCAGCCTCAAGAGCCTTCTTGGCCTGTACCTTTGAAATCTCAGCACCTGCTGCGATTTTGTCAATAAGTTCAGTCTTGTTCATATTTTAATGATATTAAGTAAAAAAATTAGGTTCGTCTCAATTAATTGTGTGGCAAATATAGTGTAATGTTTTAACAAAACAAACAAATTTGTAAAAAAAGTGAAGATTTTTGCTAAAAAAGCATTCAGAAAGCGAGATAAAGGGTTGAATAATAGGATTTTTTATTAATTTTGCCGCCACATTACAATAAAATCACGATAACGACTATGCGCAGTATACCTACGATAACACGCAACCTGCTCATCATCAACGTCATCGCATTCATAGCGGCCTTGGTGTTCAATGGCAGGGGAGTAGTATTCAATGATATTTTCGGCCTTCATTTTTTCCTGGCCTCAGATTTTCATGTATACCAACTTTTCACATACATGTTCATGCATGCTGATTTTACTCACCTGTTTTTCAACATGTTTGCCCTGTGGATGTTCGGTTGCGTGGTAGAACGGGTATGGGGACCAAAGAAATTCCTTTTTTATTACATTTCCTGCGGTATCGGAGCAGGTTTGCTACAAGAGGTGTCACAGTTTATGTCACTTTATCTGTCCAACTCGCACCTCACCATGGCGCAGTTGTTCTCACTCGACGAACTCAGTCGCCATGCCCTGAACGCATGGACCACCGTGGGAGCCTCTGGAGCCATATATGCCATACTGCTGGCTTTCGGAATGCTGTTTCCCAACGAGCGCATCTTCATTTTCCCCCTGCCCATACCTATCAAGGCGAAATGGTTTGTGATGTTCTATGTGGCAGTGGAACTGTTTTCCGCCCTTGGCACCTCCAACGACAATGTGGCTCACTTCGCCCACCTGGGTGGCATGCTCTTCGGCTTCCTCATGATAAAATACTGGCAGAAGCACCCCGAGAGCGGTCAGCCATGGGGCAAGAGCAAGGGGCAGCAGTTCTTCGACAACATGCGTTCAAACTGGGAGAGGCGCACCAACCGCAGTTCCGATGCACCTCGCCGTGAGCAGCCCCGGCAGCAGACCACCACACGTACCGAGACCGACCAGCAGTATAATGCCCGCAAGAAGCGTGAGCAGGATGAGATAGACATCATCCTCGACAAGATACGCAAGAGCGGATATGAGAGTCTGACAAAGGAGGAGAAGAAGAAACTCTTCGATGCCAGCAAGAAATAACGACCATGACACTCTTGCGGTTGATAAAAAAACTATCGCGCCAGTTGCTTTTGGTGGTGAACATAGTGGCAGCAGCGTTGATGCTTGCCACAGGCTATTCTGGCTATTTCAACCCTGACACTTTCCCTCTGTTGTCGGTCAGTGGCCTGCTTTTCCCCTTCATAGCCCTGTTCAACATACTTCTTGTGCTACTCTCCGTGGCTGTTCGCCGGCGTTATGCCCTCATACCGTTGCTCGCACTGCTGGCCTGCTATGGTCCCATTCGCTCATACGTGCCGCTTAATTTCAGCAGGGAGGCACCCGATGGTGCCCTTACCGTCCTATCCTACAACGTGTATATGTATGCCGGTTGGGATTACAAGAGGACGGGCAACAATCCCATAGTGAACTACATAGCCCGCTCCGGTGCCGACATAGTCTGCCTCCAGGAGTCCACTACCAAGGAGTACGACTCGCTGCTCATCGACCGTGTGCTCGACCCTGTATATGAGTACCGCGACACGATGATGAAGAAACCTCATGGTGGTGAGCAACTCACCATTTACAGCCACTACCCCATACTCTCGAGAGAGCGGATAGCCTATGAGTCGCAAGGCAATATGAGTATGGCCAGCGAGTTGCTGGTGAACGGTGACACCGTGCTGGTGATAAACAACCACCTGGAAACCAACGGGTTGACGCCTGATGAAAAAAAGAAGTTCCAGCATATAGTGCATGGCCAGAAAGAGGAGGGAGCCGAACTGGCCATACTGGGCAAGTTGAAGGAGTCGGCAAAGAAGCGTGGTCGCCAGGCCGTGGTTGTGGCCGACTACATACAGCGTTACAAGGAGTTGCATCCCCAGCGCAGCATAATAGCCTGTGGCGACTTCAACGATAGTCCCCTCTCCTGGGCACACCACACCGTGGCCCGGCAGTTGCAAGACTGCTATGTGGCTGCCGGCAACGGTCCTGGCTGGTCCTACGAGCGGCATACCATACATGTGCGCATAGACCATATTATGTGTAGCAAAGACTATGACGTGTATGAATGTAAAGTAGACAAACAAATAAGTGCCAGTGACCATTATCCAGTACTTTGCAAGATCAAAAAGCGCGCAAAACCCTAAAAAATGAATAATTAAGCAAGATAATTTTTTGTAATGTGAAAAAATTGCTAACTTTGCACGCTATAACGTAAATTGGCGGAAAATCAATCAAAAAACATCAATAAAAAACAATGCAAAACAAAGGAATTGTAATCGTTACTGCCGTCCTTCTGACCTTGGCAAGTATCTTCTACTTGTCATTCTCAGTGGCTACAAGTTACTATGACAGCCAGGCAGAGAAAATCAAGGATCCCATTGCACAGCAGGACTATAAGGACTCTGTGAAGTATCTGGGTATCTACTCTTACCAGAAGTGTCTGGAGACACAGGTAGGACTGGGACTTGACCTTAAGGGCGGTATGAATGTAATCCTCGAGGTGTCTGTTCCCGACCTGGTGGAGAACCTGGCCGGCTACAAGCGTGACGCTGCCTTCACCAAGGCAATGAAGCAGGCCCGTGCCGAGGAAGAAGAGACTCAAGGCGACTTTATATCGCTGTTTATCAAGCACTATCAGGAGAATGCTCCCGGACACCGTCTGGCTGAGATCTTCGCCACAAACCAGTTGCCAGAGGTGAAGACCAACTCATCTGACGAAGAGGTGGAGAGCATCATCCGCAAGAAACTGGACGAGGCAGTGACCGACGCCAAGAACGTGATCACCAACCGTGTGGACCAGTTTGGTGTGGTGCAGCCCAACATCCAGATGCTGGAAGGTTCAGGCCGTATCATGGTGGAGATGCCTGGTGTGAAGGACCCCGAGCGTATGAGAAAACTGCTGCAAGGCAGTGCCAACCTGGAGTTCTGGGAGACCTATCAGTCGCAAGAGGTGGCTGCTTACCTCAACCAGTTGTCGCAGGCATACGCCAGCGGTGCCTCTCTGGCTGCCGACAGCACTGCCGTGACCGACAGCGTGGCTAAGGACAGCGTGGCTGCTCCTGCCAAGAAGGGACAGAAGACCCTGGCCGACATGCTGCAGATAGAGCGCAGTCAGTATTGTGTGGCTGGTATGGCGAATGTGAACGACACCGCTGCCATCAACACCATACTGCACAGTGAGATGGCCAAGCAGTATCTGCCCTCAGACCTGAAACTGCTGTGGAGCGCAAAGCCATCCGACCGTATAGCAAACAACAAGCGCATATATGAACTCTATTGTCTGCGTATCACCACTCCCGAGGGTCGTGCTCCGCTGGAGGGCGACGTGGTGGAGAGTGCTGCCGACGAGTTTGACCACTTCACTGGTCGTCCCGTGGTTACCATGCAGATGAACGAGGACGGTGCACGCCAGTGGGCTGCCCTCACCAAGAAGAACATTGGCAAGCCCGTGGCCATCGTACTCGACGGACTGGTGTACAGTGCTCCTAACGTGAACCAGGAGATCAGTGGCGGTAACTCGCAGATAAGTGGTTCGTTCACTGTGGAGGACACCAAGGACCTCGCCAACACCCTCAAGTCGGGTCGTATGAAGGCCCCCGTGCGCATAGTACAGGAAGAGGTAGTAGGACCGTCGCTCGGTGCACAGTCCATCAAGCAGGGTATCATGTCGTTTGTCATCGCATTCGTGGTGCTGATGCTCTACATGATACTGATGTACGACTTCATCCCCGGTATGATGGCCAACTGCGCCCTGCTCGTCAACCTGTTCTTCACCATGGGTATCATGGCTTCGTTCCAGTCGGCGCTCACCATGCCGGGTATCGCCGGTATCGTGCTTACCTTGGGTATGGCGGTGGATGCCAATGTGCTGATATATGAACGAACGAAGGAGGAGCTCAGGGCAGGCAAGAATGTGAAACAGGCGCTGGCAGCCGGTTACAGCAATGCCTTCTCTGCCATCTTCGACTCAAACCTCACCTCAATTATAACGGGTGTGATACTGGCAGTGATAGGTACGGGTCCTGTACGCGGCTTCGCCATCACCCTGATCATAGGTATCTGCTGTTCTTTCTTCACCGCCGTGTTCCTCACCCGTCTGGTGTATGAGAACAGGATGAAGAAGGACAAGTGGCTGAACCTCGACTTCACCACCCGCTTCTCTCGCAACCTGCTGCAGAACAAGCACTACAACTTCATGGGTATGTACAAGAAGACCTTTGTTATCTGGGCTGTCATCGCAGTCATCTTCATCGGTTTCTTCGCAATACGTGGACTGAGTCGTAGTATTGACTTCACCGGTGGTCGCAACTATGTTGTGACACTGGCCAAGGCCACACCTGTGGAGGATGTGCGTGAGGTGATGCAGGGCGTGTTCATCAACAGCATAGGTGACAAGAACGGCAAGGAGGCTAACACCAGCGTGATAGCCCTGGGTACTGATGGTCAGACTGTCCGTGTGTCTACCAACTGGAACATAGAGTCGAAGGATCCCGCTGTGGACGACGAGGCTGAGACCAAGCTCTTTGAGGCTCTGACCAAGGCCGGTCTGGTGACTCAGAAGGACCTGAAGGACTTCAAGGATCCCGACGTGCGTGAGGGTGGTTCTATCATCAGCAGCACCAAGGTGGGTCCCTCTATCGCCCGCGACGTGACCAACAAGGCCATCATCTCTGTTATCGTGGCCCTCATAGCCATCTTCATCTACATCTTGATACGTTTCCGCAACGTGGCATTCTCAGTAGGTTCGCTGGTGGCTCTGGCTCTCGATACCTTGATTGTGATAGGCTTCTTCTCGGCACTCTGGGGCATCGTTCCCTTCTCGCTTGAGATAGACCAGACCTTCATAGGTGCCATACTTACCGTTATCGGTTACTCCATAAACGATAAGGTGGTGGTGTTCGACCGTGTGCGTGAGAATCTGGGCTTGTACAAGAAGCGCGACACTCAGACACTGTTCAACACCTCGCTGAACCAGACTCTGGCACGTACCGTCAACACCTCGCTGTCTACGTTGATCGTGTTGCTGTGTATCTTCATCTTCGGTGGTGACAGCATCCGCAGCTTCTCGTTCGCTATGATACTGGGTGTGATCTTCGGTACCCTGTCATCTATCTTCATCGCTGCTCCCGTGGCTTATCTCACCATGGGTCGCAAGATCAAGGAAGAAGAGTTGGCTGTAGAAGAGAAGAAATAATTATTGCTGTGTGAAGTGTCATGATGTGCATGTAGAGTGTGCATCATGACACTTACAGTGGGGTCCCATAGTTCAATGGATAGAACAAGTCTCTCCTAAAGATTAGATCCGAGTTCGATTCTCGGTGGGACTACGAAAGATGAGCTTTTGCTGTGTGGGGCAGTCGCGCGCGTGTAGCGCGAAAATAAGGTGAAAAAGTTTGTGCTTTTCACTGAAAGTATATAACTTTGCAGAAGCGAATGTATCTTTTCACTGCCGCGATGGTGGAATGGTAGACACGAGGGACTTAAAATCCCTTGGCCAGGAATGGCTGTGCGGGTTCGAGTCCCGCTCGCGGCA
>OMSQ01000068.1 GCA_900313805.1 uncultured Prevotella sp.
ACCACTATGGTGTGGGTGAACAGATCCTCGGTGGTGCAAAACAGGTTGGGACGCTGCCAGCGCCATGTGCCGCGCTTGCCATCGTAGAAACGGCCGTGACTGGCTGCTATGGTCAGATGACGCCCCTGCAGACCCTCGGTCACCTCAAACGGCTGCGACGCACGAGTCACCCATGGCTTGCCTGTGTAGTCGGTCTTGCGCCATGTGCGGGTGGGATCCTTGCGGTCAGCCAGACGGTTGGGTATCAACTCGCTTATCTCCATACCCTTTGTATAGATGCGCATGTCATACTTCTCATACACATCGGGCACGGTGCGACGCACCTTCTTGTATATGCCCTCTACCACCTCAGGAGTGAACTCCTGTTCGGCAAAACGGTCGTTGGCAGTGATTGCCAACTGTCGCTCCTCGTCGTTCACACGCACTCCAGAGAGCTGGGCCTTCATGTCATAGTCGGTAGTCTTGCTTTTGTAATTTTCGAAATATTTCTCAAGGCGTCGCTGCAGCTTGTCGCGGTCGTCACTGTCCTGGGCCATCACGGTGCCAGTACCGATGCACAGCGCCAACAGCAGCATTGACTTTCTAATCATTGTCTATTTCTCCTATTGTGAATTGGTCGGGCTTCTTGCCCTTGAAGTCCTTGAAGTACAGTTTAATATCTCTCATCTCCTCCTCCACATTGCCTGTGGGCACCAAGCTGCGCGTGCACTGTATCAGCCGCCGCTCATAGTCCAGCCCGTACAACAGTATGGGTATCTGGGCCTTGTGGGCTATGTAGTAAAACCCTTTCTTCCATTCTGCATTGCGCTTGCGGGTGCCCTCAGGCGTCACCGTCAGCTTGAAGGTCTTGGCATCGGCGGCGGTGGCAGCCAGGGTGTCGGTCATGCTGGTATGCTTCTGACGCTGAACGGGTATGCCGCCCAAGCGACGGAAAAGCACACCCAGAGGCCAGAAAAACCACTCCTTCTTCATGAGGAAATTGATACGCCAACCCTCAGCACCACTGTACAACTGACCCATGAGGAAATCCCAGTTGCTGGTATGTGGCGCCAGGCAGATGATGTACTTGTCAGGGTGCTCCACAGTAACTTCTTTGGTCCACCCCATGCGGCGATACAACAGCCAGTTACAAAATCGCTTCCACACGGTAACTACTCGCTGAGATTATGTATCTGGTCAGATATCTCGCACACTTGTTTGCTGAACTGATGTGCCAGGTTGTCAAAATACTCGCGGGCCTTCATGCCAGGCTCGGGATGGGATATACGACTTACGAAATCATTGCGCATCAATATTATCGACGACAGCAGGGCATCCACATCGCCCTTGGCAGGCTTGCCATTATACAGCGAGGCAGCCACACACTCAGCCAGCAACTCCTGACTAATCTCGTTTACTGTACGTTTCAGTTCTCTCTTATTTGCCATATATGTATTGCTTTTTTTTTGTTTCTTGTTGTTGTTTCTATCTCAATGCGAAGCAAAGATAGAAAAAAAATATATACTCACGCCATGACTGAAAGAAAAATATCACAAAAAAACTAAAATAATGGTTTTTCTTTTACAGTATCGCGTATTTTTCGTATCTTTGCAGTGCTCAAGATATGCCCCTCTTAGGGGGTATGTTTTGTGCTATCTCTAAAGAATTGTTGGATTTTACAAAATATAAGAAAATGACTGAAAAAAGTGCATTGCAACAGGCCCGAGCCGCCTACCAGCCAAAACTGCCCAAGGCGCTCCAGGGACCAGTGAAGGTGAAAGAGGGTGAACCCACCCAGAGCGTAGACAACCAGGAAGAGATAAAGAAACTCTTCCCAAACACCTATGGCATGCCCCTCGTGGAGTTTGTACAGGGTGAGGAACAAGAGCATGAACCCATGAACGTGGGTATCATACTCAGCGGCGGACAGGCTCCCGGCGGACACAACGTCATCACCGGACTCTTCGACGCCGTGAAGAAACTTAATCCCGAGAACAAACTCTATGGCTTCCTCATGGGTCCCGGCGGACTCGTAGACCACGACTACATGGAACTCACTGCTGAACTCATCGACGACTACCGCAATACCGGAGGTTTCGACATGATAGGCTCGGGACGTACCAAACTTGAAAAGGAAGACCAGTTTGAAAAAGGCCTGGAAATCATACGCCAGCTCAATATCAAGGCTATCGTCATCATCGGTGGCGACGACTCTAACACCAACGCATGCGTGCTCGCAGAATACTACGCAGCAAAGAACGTGGGCGTACAGGTCATCGGATGCCCCAAGACCATTGACGGCGACCTGAAGAACGAACAGATTGAAACTTCTTTCGGCTTCGACACCGCCACTAAGACTTATGCTGAACTCATAGGTAACATTGAGCGCGACTGCAACTCTGCACGCAAATACTGGCACTTCATCAAGGTTATGGGTCGCTCTGCTTCTCATATCGCCCTCGAATGTGCCCTGCAGTGCCAGCCCAATATCTGCCTCATCTCGGAAGAGGTGCAGAAGGCTGACCTCACCCTCAACCAGATCATCGACCAGATATGTACCGTCATCGCTGCACGCGCTGCTCGTGGCAAGAACTATGGTACTATCATCATCCCCGAGGGACTTATCGAGTTCATACCTGCCATTGGCCGTCTGATTCAGGAACTCAACGACCTGCTCGCTGCTCACGGCAACGACTACAGAGACCTCGACAAGGCTGCTCAGCGCGAATATATCATCGCCCACCTCTCTAAGGAGAATGTAGGCACCTTCGAGACTCTGCCCGAGGGCGTGGCACGACAGCTCTCTCTCGACCGCGATCCTCACGGAAACGTGCAGGTGTCGCTCATCGAGACCGAGAAACTGCTCTCAGAGATGTGCGAGGCACGTCTGGCTCAGTGGAAGAAAGAAGGCAAGTTCGCTGGCAAGTTCGCCGCTCAGCACCACTTCTTCGGCTACGAAGGACGTTGCGCAGCTCCTTCTAATTTCGATGCTGACTACTGCTATGCTCTTGGCACCAGCGCAGCACAGCTCATCGCTGCCGGCAAGACGGGATACATGGCCATCGTGAAGAATACTACAGCTCCCGCTGCTGAATGGGTGGCTGGTGGTGTGCCCATCACCATGATGATGAACATGGAACGCCGCAACGGCGAGATGAAACCTGTGATACGCAAGGCACTCGTCGACCTCGAGGGCGCTCCCTTCAAAGCTCTCGTGGCCATGAGGGATGAGTGGGCCAACCACACTTGCTACCTCTATCCCGGACCGATACAGTACTGGGGACCGACAGAGGTGTGCGACCAGCCCACACGAACTCTGGCTCTGGAACAGGGACGCGACTGATTCTGTAATACTCAATATCTCATGCGCGAGGGGGAGAAAAACGCTCCCCCTCGTCTATGATTTCTTTCATGCCCGACAAATTAGCATATCTGCATCACCACAAAAGCAAGAAGCGCAAGGGTGGCAAGAAGGCTGCCGCACGACACCGACGCTCATGGCTCCGACGCATGCCTAGTTGGGCATGGTGGCTCACGGCGCTCATCGTGGTGGGTGGATATGTCTTCATATTCTACTATTTCTTTGTCGGACCATCTGGATTTCGATGGAGAGCCATATACGGCGAACCCGACTATCCGGAAGGATACGATATACATGGCATCGACATCAGTCACCACCAGGGGGTGATCAACTGGGATAAACTGCGTACGGCTATGATAAACCGCGGACCCGTGCGCTTTGTTATGATTAAAGCCACTGAGGGAGGCGACTACCTGGACAAGTGCTTCCGCGACAATTTCTATCAGGCTCGTGAGAACGGCTTTATTCGTGGGGCATATCACTTCTGGTCAAACAAGAACGGGGCACGCGAACAGGCATACTTCTTCCTCGATCAGGTGAAACTCGAGGAGGGCGACCTGCCACCGGTGCTCGATGTGGAAAACAAACCTGCCGACGTGAGCGACGAGGACTTCCAAAGGGATATCCTCACATGGCTGCACATTGTGGAAGACCGATACCACGTCAAACCCATCATATATACCTACTACAAGTTCAAGGAGAAATATCTTGGCGATGAACGGTTCGACGACTATCCCTTCTGGATAGCACACTACTATGTGAAGGAACTGGAATACACGGGCAAGTGGAAATTCTGGCAACATACTGATGTGGGTAAGTTGCCAGGTATTGAAACCAATGTTGACCTAGATGTCTATAATGGCAGTTATTACGACCTCAGGATGTTGACCATCGGCAGCGGCGAAAACGAAGAGGTGGAGGTCAACACGCCTCCACACCCTTAGTCCTATATGCCTATTGTAAAGTGAAATGCAACATGCACCACTCTCCTTCGGTACGCATGTTGCGCAAATCCAGTCCTTCTACCGCCGCACTGGCTATGAGCATGGCACTGTCCTGCTCTAAAAAACCGCTCAACAGCAGTTCTGCCCCTGGGGCCATCACACTGCGCAGCACGGGCAGGTCGGCTATCAGCACATTGCGATTGATATTGGCCATCACCAAGTCGAACACGCCGCTCACATGGGAAAGTACGTTGCTGTCGCCCAACAGCACCTCTATGTCTTTCACATGGTTCAGATCGGCATTCTTACGGGCGTTGTCCACACTCCATTCGTCTATGTCGTATGCCACGGCACTAGAGGCTCCTGCCTTCATGGCTGCTATGGCCAGTATGCCAGTGCCGGTGCCACAGTCAAGCACACGCTTGTCCAAGGGTTCTATGTCGAGTATCTCGCTCACCATCATACGGGTGGTCTCATGACTGCCAGTGCCGAAGGCCTGACGCACGTCGATGAGCAGGTCGTAGCACGGGGCTATGCCCTCTGGCATCTCACTCCGTGGACTGCGTATCACGCA
>OMSQ01000229.1 GCA_900313805.1 uncultured Prevotella sp.
AATTTCGTTGAGGAACTGAAATGGCGGGGCATGCTCGCACAGATAATGCCCGGCACCGAGGAACTGCTGCAAAAGGAACAGGTGACCGCCTATCTGGGCACCGACCCCACAGCCGACTCACTGCACATAGGCCACCTGTGTGGCATCATGATGCTGCGCCACTTGCAGCGCTGCGGACACAAGCCCATCATACTGGTGGGTGGTGCCACAGGAATGATAGGCGACCCCTCTGGCAAGAGTCAGGAGCGCAACCTGCTCGACAGCGAGACACTCTACCACAACCAGGAGGCCATAAAGAAGCAAGTGGCCAAATTCCTTGATTTCGACAGTCCCGAACCCAATGCTGCCGAGATGGTGAACAACTACGACTGGATGAAGGACTTCACCTTCCTCGACTTTGCCCGCGTGGTGGGCAAACACATCACCGTCAACTACATGATGGCGAAGGACAGCGTGCAGCAGCGCCTGAACGGTACCGCCCGCGACGGACTGTCGTTCACCGAGTTCACCTATCAGCTGTTGCAGGGCTACGACTTCCTCTATCTGTATCAGAACAAGGGTTGCAAACTGCAACTCGGAGGCAACGACCAGTGGGGCAACATGACCACCGGCACAGAACTCATCCGCCGCACACTGGGCAACGAGGCCGAGGCCTTCGCACTCACATGTCCGCTCATCACCAAGAGCGACGGCAAGAAGTTTGGCAAGACCGAGAGCGGAAATATCTGGCTTGACCCCAAGCGCACTACCCCCTACCGCTTCTACCAGTTCTGGCTTAACGTAAGCGATGAGGATGCCGAGCGCTATATTAAGATCTTCACCTCGCTCGAGCGAGAGGTGATAGATGCCCTCGTAGAAGAGCACCGTCAGGATCCGGGCCGCCGCATCCTGCAGCGTCGTCTGGCAGAAGAGGTTACCGTCATGGTTCACTCACAGGCCGACCTCGACATGGCAATAGAAGCCTCTAACATACTCTTCGGCAAGAGCACCAAGGACAGTCTGACAAAGATAGACGAGCAGACCCTGCTCGACATCTTTGAGGGCGTGCCCCACTACACCATGGACCGCAGTCTGCTGGGCCAGCCGGCAGTGGAACTCTTCACCCGCGACGAGGTGAAAATCTTCCAGAGCAAGGGCGAGATGCGCAAACTGGTGCAGGGTGGCGGTGTGTCACTCAACAAAGAGAAGGTGGCAGCCTTCGACCGTCCCATCACCGCCGACGACCTCATCGACGACAAGTATCTGCTTGTGAGCCGAGGCAAGAAAAACTACTACCTCGTCACAGTGAAATAAGACGAGTATACACCAAAACAAAGATGTACCTCTGAAGACATTAGTGCTTCAAAGGTACATCTTTTCTTTTTGCAGAAATCTCCCGCTCACCTGCCGCTCACGATGCGTTTTATCTCATTGAGTTTGTTGAGGGCTTCGAGCGGGGTGAGTTGGTTGATGTCGAGACCGAGTATCTCGTCGCGCACCTGCGAGAGCACAGGGTCGTCGAGTTGGAAGAAACTCAGTTGCATGCCCTCACGGCTCTGTTGTATCTGCTCTGCAGAGAGTTTGGTCACTCTACCCGTCTGACTGTTCTCATTTTCCAGTTGTGAGAGTATCACCTCCGCCCGTTTCACTATGTTTTTCGGCATGCCGGCAATCTGTGCCACATGTATACCGAAAGAGTGTTCAGAACCGCCCCGCATGAGTTTGCGTAGGAAGATAACCTTGTTGTTTAGTTCTTTCACACTCACATTATAGTTTTTTATGCGCGTAAAATTCTTCTCCATCTCATTAAGTTCGTGGTAGTGAGTGGCGAAGAGAGTGCGCGCCTGTGCCCTGGGCTGTTCGTGCAGGTATTCCACTATGGCCCATGCTATGGATATGCCGTCGTAGGTAGAGGTGCCGCGTCCCAGCTCATCGAAGAGCACCAGCGAGCGTGTGGTCACATTGTTGAGGATATTGGCTGCCTCTGTCATCTCCACCATAAACGTAGACTCTCCTTGCGAGATGTTGTCGGAAGCCCCCACGCGGGTGAAAATCTTGTCCACTATGCCAATCTTGGCACTCTCTGCCGGCACATGACAACCTATCTGTGCCATGAGCACGATAAGGGCTGTCTGTCGGAGCAGTGCCGACTTACCCGCCATGTTCGGTCCAGTGATGATTATAATCTGCTGCCGTTCGCGGTCGAGGAAGATGTCGTTTGGCACATAGCGTTCGCCCAGGGGCAGTTGCGTCTCTATCACGGGGTGGCGACCCTGGTGTATGTCTATCACCTCAGTCTCGTTCACCTCCGGTCGCACGTAGTGGTTCTCCTCCGAAGTCTTGGCCATGGAGAGCAGGCAGTCGAGGCGTGCTATGAGCGATGCGTCTATCTGTATGGCAGGTATATACTCCTGCATGGCCATCACCAGTTCGTTGAACAGCCGTGTCTCCAGACTTAGTATCTTGTCCTCGGCACCCATTATTTTCTCCTCATAGTCCTTCAGTTCCTCGGTGATATATCGCTCGGCCTGTGCCAGCGTCTGTTTGCGTATCCATTCTGCCGGCACCTTGTCCTTGTAGGTATTGCGTACCTCCAGGTAGTAGCCAAACACGTTATTATAGCCCACCTTCAGCGAACTGATGCCCGTGGCATCGCTCTCGCGCTGTTGTATCTTGAGCAGGTAGTCCTTGCCGCTGTATGCTATCTGTCTGAGTTCATCGAGTGTGCTGTTCACTCCTGGGCGTATCACATTACCCTTGTTTACTGCCAGTGGCGGGTCGTCATACACCTCGCGAGAGATGCGCTCTCTGAGTCCGCTGCACAGGCTTATCTGGTCGCCCACGCGACGCAGTATCTCGTTGTCAGACTCCTGGCAAGCCTCCTTGATAGGCTGTATGGCCTGCAGAGCCACCTTCAGTTGCACCACCTCGCGCGGTGACACCCTGCCGGCTGCCACCTTGCCTATGATACGCTCCAAGTCGCCTATACGGTGCAGCTGCTCGTCCATTGTTTCACGCAGCTCCCTGTTGCGGAAGAAGCAGTCCACCACATCCAGACGGTCGTTGATGGGTTTCTGTTCCTTGAGCGGGAACACCACCCAGCGCTTCAGCAGTCGGCCACCCATGGGGGTGACTGTACGGTCTATCACTTGCAGCAGCGAGCGACCGTCGTCCTGCATGGTATCGAGCAGCTCCAGCGAGCGTATGGTAAACTTGTCCATGCGCACGTATTTCTCCTCCTCTATACGTGATATCTGGGTGATATGGCCTATCTGGGTGTGCTGAGTGAGTTGCAGGTACTGCAAGATGGCGCCTGCAGCCACCACACCGCACATCAGGTGTTCCACACCAAAGCCCTTCAGCGAACGGGTCTGGAAATGCTTTAACAGCAGTTGCATGGCCGTCTGTTCGGTAAACACCCAGTCGTCCAATTCAAACACACAATGCTTAGTGCCGAAATACTGTTCAAAGTCGTGCTTGTGGTCACGTTCATACAGCACCTCCTTGGGTTGGAAGTTGCCCAGGAGTTTCTCCACATAGTCGTATGTGCCCTGGCCAGTAAGAAACTCACCAGTAGAGATGTCGAGGAAGGCCACACCGCAGGCAGCCTTGCCGAAGTGTACAGCAGCCAGGAAGTTGTTCTCTTTATAGTTGAGCACATTGTCGGTAAGTGCCACACCAGGTGTCACCAGTTCGGTGATACCACGCTTCACCAATTTCTTGGTCAGTTTCGGGTCTTCCAGTTGGTCGCAGATAGCCACTCTCCTTCCTGCACGAATGAGTTTTGGCAGGTAGGTGTCGAGAGCATGGTGTGGGAATCCCGCCATCTCGGTGCTTGCCACGCTGCCGCCGTTGTTCCTGCGTGTGAGCGTGATGCCAAGAATTTGCGAGGCCACCACAGCATCCTCGCAGTAGGTCTCGTAGAAGTCGCCGCAACGGAAGAGCATCAGAGCGTCGGGATGCTTCGCCTTGAGGTCAAAAAACTGTTTCATCATGGGCGTAAGCCCCTTATCCTTCATGGCCATGTGGAGTAGTAATCGTTTTTATTGGGGCAAAGTTACGAATAAGCGAGGGCAGAACAAAATAAACTCGTTTATTTTTTATGCCGAGCGTGAGTAACTTCGGCG
>OMSQ01000067.1 GCA_900313805.1 uncultured Prevotella sp.
CCCTGCTTGTCGGAACAGTCGCGCAATAGTATGTTGTAGCGCTTGAGCATGGTGAGCACCAACTGGCGGGCATTCTTCGGAGGCAGTATCTCGCAGAGAAAATAATTGGCCTGAGTGGGCATGAGACGGAGAAAACTTATTTCTCTTAGTTTCTTCTCGAAGTCGTCGCGCTCGGCGATAAACTTCTCGCAGGCACGGAAGTAGTCCTTCTCGTACTTGGAGAATATCTGCATGAAGTATTCGGCAAAGGAATTGATGTTCCAGATACTCACCATCTTCTTCATCTTGGCAATGAGAGCTGTGTCGGCGCTGCAGAGTATGCCCAGACGTATGCCAGGCACACCGTAACTCTTTGATATACTCTTCATTACCACCAGGAGGGGATAGGCCTCGAGTATGTTGTCGTGAAGCAGGGTGTTGTGGCTGAAGTCGGTGCTGAAGTCTACGAAACTCTCATCCACTATCAGCCTGATACCCTTCTGCTGGCACCATGAGGCCAGGGCTATTACCTCGTCGAGCGGGATGAAGTTGCCCGATGGGTTGTCGGGATTGATGAGCAGTATGTTGTCGGCGGGGTGACTGCCGAAGAAGTCCATCAGGTCTTGTGCCGTGTAGCGGTAGTCCCTGTTTTGGGGCACGAAGGTGACCAGTGTGTCCTTGTCGCGGCGGTTGGGATACTCCTCGAAGGTGGGACGGGTGATGCCTGAAGTGCCAGGCAGCAGCTCCATCAGCGCCTTTATCAGTTCTGCAGCACCGTTGCCTGGGATGATATACTCCTCCTTCACACCCCAGCACTTGCTGGCTATGAGCGAGTTGACTTTCATGCCCGACGGATATTCGGCTATCAGCGTGCGGAACTGTGCCTCCATCTCATCTATTATACGACTCTCGTTGAAGTAGGGGTTCACCAGATAGCAGTAGTCAAGCATCTGCGGGAAGCGCCAGAAACCGCCGAAGCGTCCGTAGTACTTGCGCAGCACGTCTTTCTCGTCGGCAAAAATGGCCTCGGCAATGTCAAGGTCCTGCTTGTCGTCTATCTCGTACCATCGCTCATGGGTGATGGGGAGTGCCTTCAGGTCGTGGCTGTTGAGGAAGGAGATGATGCGCAGCACGTTCTCGTAATACTCGTTGTTGCCCACGGCCTTGGTATAGGCATCAAGGAAGGGTACGTATTTCGTCGCGGAGAACTCGCGTGAGAACTTGTATATGTTGATGGTCTTGTAATACGAGGCGGTATCGCTGTAGCAGAAAGCATCCTTGGTCACGAAGTTTACTATGTTGTTGTCGGCATCTATGCGCACCATGGTGCCGTCCATCCATGACTCGTACTTGGCTATGAGTGCCAGGTTAGGCTGCGGGTTGTCGATGAGCAGGCGGAATATGCCGTCGTCGACTATCAGGTCGCTCTCTATGAGCAGGGTGTCATCCTCGCACAACTTGTCCTTGGCGAGAGCCAGCGAGTAGATGTTGTTGGTCTTGTCGTACACGGGGTTGTGCACATACTCTATCTTCATGCCGTGCTGCTCACTGCCAAGGTGCTGGATGAGCGACTGTGCCTCATAGCCCACTACGATGACCACGCGCGTGAGCGACAACTCGGAGAGTTGCCTGAGTACGCGGTCTATGAGTGGGGTGCCATTGACAGGCACCATGCATTTCGTGTTGTGCTTGGTATGTTCGCCAAGTCGTCTGCCCATTCCGGCAGCCAGGATGATTGCCTGCATAGATGTCGGTTATTCCTTGATGTTGGGTTCTTCCAGTCCTATTCCTTTCTTGCGGTCCACCACCTTGAGTATCAGTCCCAGTATCAGCGCTGCCACGCCTAAACAGGCGAGCATCACCAACGGCCATGTGTAGTCGAACGCTGTCGGGTCGGTCACTCCCTCGTTGGTCTTCTCAAGCACCGAACCGATGAGCAGGGGGAAGAGCCACAGGCCGATGTTCTGTATCCAGAAGATGAGGGCGTAGGCAGAACCGATGATTTTGGCATCCACCAACTTAGGTACGCTGGGCCATAGCGAGGCGGGCACCAGTGAGAAGGAGCTGCCGAGCACCAGGATGGTGATGTAGGCCACGATGATGCCTCCCACGGTACTGCCTTTGAACATGGGCAGCACGAAGGCGAAGGTGAGGTGACAGCCGATGAGCAGCAGCGAACCTAAAACGAGCATGGTGGCTGCCTTGCCCTTATGGTCTACATAGTTGCCCAGGATGGGGGTGATACCCATGGCCAGAAGCGGGAATACGGCAAAAATCGACTCTGCAGACTGACGCATATAACCCATATAGCAGTAGACTATCAGTGCCACTACCGACAGGCCGAGCAGGCCGTGCTTCAAGCTGGCCTTCTTCTGGAAGTTGCTGGCAAAGGCACAGGCTGCCACGATAAGCATGATGACAAACTGAATGATGGTGACAGACTGGCTGGCCCAGAACGAGCCTTCTGCCGGCGGGGTAAGGGTGAGGTTGCACTGCAGCATATTGACAGCATACTTCTGGAAGGGGAAGATGGCGCTGTAGTAGAGCACGCAGAGCAGGGCTACAAGCCAGAAACCACTCGAGGTGAGTATCTGACCAAGGTCGCTTATCTTGAACGGGTCGTCTTTCTCCTCTGCCTCACCAGTCTGATGGTCGAGTTTCCTGTCCATGAAGAAATACACCACAAACATGATCAGGGCGATGCACAGCAGCACTACGCCGAAGGCTACTGAGCGACTCACACTAACGTTGCCGCCCAACTTGGCGAAGAAGGGTGAGAAAATCATACAGGTGGCTACACCCAGACGGGCCAGTGCCATCTCGCTGCCCATGGCCAGTGCCATCTCGCGACCCTTGAACCACTTCACGATACCGCGTGATACGGTGATGCCTGCCATCTCGCAACCGCAACCGAAAATCATGAAACCGCAGGCGGCCAACTTAGCCGACGCGGGCATACCCTCATAGAAGGGCGACACGCCCAACTCGTCGAACAAGGGTATGTAGTTGAGATTCTCGGTAAACCATGTCTCCAGTCCGCTGCCTATGAACGAGTCGCTCACAGCATACCATTTGACGATGGCACCCACCAGCATCACGGCTCCGGAGAGCACGGCGGTGAAGCGCACTCCCATCTTGTCGAGGATGATACCTGCGAAGATGAGGAAGAAGACGAAGACATTGAGGAACACCTCACTGCCCTGCATTGTACCGAAGGCCAACGAGTCCCAGCCGCGCTCGGTCTGCATCAGGTCTTTGATAGGTGAGAGGATATCCATGAAAATGTAACTGCAGAACATGGCCAGGGCCAGCAGCAGCAGGGCGGTCCAACGCATGGCGGCGGAGTCGCGCAATGATTTCTTTATTGCCTGTGTCATTATGATGTGTTTTTGTTTGTCTTTTTTTTAATGTTATTTCTTCAGCCAGCGGTCAAGCCAGTTGAAGTATGTGCGCTGCCATAGTATGCCGTTCTGCGGCTTCAGCACCCAGTGGTTCTCGTCGGGGAAGATGAGCA
>OMSQ01000070.1 GCA_900313805.1 uncultured Prevotella sp.
ACAGTGAGCGTCAACGGAATGAACTGGTATAAGAAGTCGTTCACCATAAACAGCAGCGACGACTATGTGAACTTCGTGTTCAGCACAGGCACAGGCTCACCTCAGACTGTGAATGTGGAGAACATTAACCAGACAAGTTACTTAGTTGTATCCTCAGAGAAGTCAGGTTCTAACCACTTGGTGACCGATGTGACCACAGGCATAGACAATGTGATAATGGGTCAGCCCGACCGCACTTCCGCCGTGTACTCCATCGACGGCCGACTGGTACGCACCAATGGTCAGATAGAGGGACTGCAGAAGGGCATCTATATCATGAACGGCAAGAAGTTTATCGTGAAATAACATGCCTGATAAGGTAATAAATCAAAATAACTCTTGAACATTCACACCACAGAGACACAAAGAACACGAAGTTTTATCTGCTTAAACTGCTCCGTGTACTTTGTGTCTCTGTGGTGACTATTTACTAACATAAACTATACACTAACATAATGAAAAAAGAATTCAAACTGAGAAGTCTGCTCTACAGTATGCTTATGATGATTGCCATGGTGGCAGTGTCGTTCTCCATGACCGCCTGCGGTGACGACGATGAAGAAGAGGGCGACGGACCGATAGCCTGGCTGAAATTCGACGGCAAGAAATATGACGTGAAGAATCTCTTATTCCTGCATGAAACTGGAACCACAAACCGCTATAATTTTGAGGTTATAACAGATAAAGGTACCATGGAGATTCATATACACAAGAATCATTGGGGTGACACAAACCTGCTCGACGTCGTTGACGATGGCAACTACAGCGATTGTACTGATTGGAGCTATACCTCTGTAGTATGGACATTTACAAATGATGACGACAACACCGAAGTATGGTATGTGGACAATGATCCAAATGACGGCACCCATCTGGCAGAAAGTGGCAGTTTCATCGAGGTCAGTGTAACCACACAGATAGACATTAAAGGAAAGATTTTCTACTCCGGTAATGGCAACAATGTATCTGATGGCAAGAGCCATACTATAGAAGTACGAGTCAGAGGCAACTACGCTGCAGGATAAGACTTTCAGACACTTTACTACTCAGTTATACAGACCGTCGGCTTTATTCTGTGGCCGACGGTGTTTTTTGTTACACACATATTTGCCCACATTTGCAGATTTGACTACTTTTGCAGCATCAAACCTACTGATGTACTTATGACACAACGAGTGATAATAGCCGACAGACTGGGAGAGGCCATCGGACAAGCAATAGAGAACATAGTGCCCGACCGTCTTTTCCTTCTCACCGACGAACATACCTACAGACTATGCAAGCCGATAGTGAACGAGTTCATCTCCGACGCCACCGACATAGTAATTGGCGCCACCGACAGCAACAAGAACCTCGATACGCTGAGCCATGTATGGCAATCCTTAGGCGAGGGTGGTGCCACACGTCACTCCTGCCTGATAAACCTGGGCGGCGGCATGGTGACCGACCTTGGCGGTTTCGCCGCTGCCACCTTCAAGCGTGGCATAGCATGCGTGAATATCCCCACCACACTGCTGGCCATGGTAGACGCATCTGTGGGAGGCAAAACCGGCATAAATTTCCGCGGACTGAAAAACGAGATAGGAGCCTTTGCCGATGCCCGCTACGTACTGCTCAACACACAGTTTCTCAGCACCCTCGACACGGAAAACATCCGTTCTGGATATGCCGAGATGCTGAAGCACGGACTGATAAGCGACCTTCAGGCATGGAGTACACTCGTACAGTTTCCGCTCCAAGAGCCCGACATGCGGCTGTTGCAGAGGATGGTGGCAGAAAGTGTGGCTGTGAAAGAGAGGATTGTGGCACAGGACCCCCACGAACAGGGACTGCGCAAGGCACTCAACCTGGGTCATACCATAGGTCATGCTCTCGAATCGTGGGCCCTCGCCCACCGTCCGGTGCTTCACGGCTATGCGGTGGCATGGGGACTGGTGGCAGAACTCTATCTCAGTGCCATAGAATGTGGGTTCCCAACCGACCGTCTTCACCAGACAGCCTCATTCATTCGCGAATACTACGGCATACCCGCAATCACCTGCAACGACTACCCCACGCTGCTGCAACTCATGACACACGACAAAAAGAACCGTGGCAGCGAAATCAATTTCACTCTTCTCTCAGACATAGGGCAGTTACAACTGGACCGTCACGTCACCACAAAAAAAATAGAGGAAGCACTCGACTTCCTCCGCGAAGGGGTGTGACCGTCACCGCAATATCTAGTCATCCACCAAAGGTCAGTTCTCTTTCTTGAGACGCAGCGTCTGGTCGCAGTAGTCAACCACCGCCATGCGGTGAGTGATGAAGATGACCGTCTTGTCGTGAGATGCCAGAATATTCTTCAGCAGTTGTTTTTCAGTATCCGGGTCAAGAGCACTGGTAGCCTCATCAAACAGCATTATCGGTCTGTTGCGCAGCAGTGCCCGTGCTATGGCTATGCGCTGCGCCTGTCCTTCACTCAGTCCCCCACCCTGTTCATCGCACGAGGTGTCAAGTTTCTCAGGCATGTCGAGCACGAAGTCGGCACAACTCTTCTTCAGTGCCTCAATCATCTCCTCATCAGTGGCATCGAGTTTGCCCAGTCGCAGATTTTCGCGCACAGAGCCGCTCATCAGCGTGTTGCCCTGTGGCACATACACGAAGTTGCAGCGCAGTCGTGGCGAGAGCATTTCTGTTCTCTCTCCGTCATACACAGTGATTCGGCCACTCTGCGGGCGTAGCAGAGCCAATATCATGCGCACCAGAGTAGTCTTGCCGGCACCGGTCTCACCCAGGATGGCAGTGCAACTGCCTGGTGTGAAATCAAACGACAGGTGGTGTATCACGTCTCCGTCGTTGTCATTATAGGCATAGCACACATCCTCAGCCTTCACTCCGCATGGGGCCTTCAGTGCTATAGGATCGCCCTGCTCTTCCAGCGGGTTCTCCTCCAGTTCCATCAGTCGCTCCGATGCGGTGAACACCGACACGAAGGCAGGCACCAGTTTGGTGAGGTTGCGAGCAGGCCCCTGAATCTTTGCCACCAGTTGCAGGAATGCCGTCATGCCGCCGAAGGTCAGCGTCTTGTCGGCCAGTCGGAGTGCGCTCCAGAGGAATGCGACAAGGTATCCAAGCGCAAAGCCGAAGTTGAGAATGAGGTTTGAGAACACGGAGAATGTTGTACGCTTCACCACATTCTGACGCAGTTCGCTCTGCGTGGTCTCCAACCTGTCCACCATGTGCGAGTCGCTCTCCATAGTCTTTATCAGCATGCGGTTCTGTATCGTCTCCTGCAGCACGCTCTGAACCTTACTGTCGCTGTTGCGCACCTCTCGAGTCAGCTGTCTCATCTTACGCATATAAAACTTGCTCATAATCAAGAAGATCGGTATGATGAGCAGTATGATACATGCTAGCATTCCATCCATGGAGAAGAGATATATGAATGCTCCGAGGAAGAGCGCCAGAGTGCTCAGAGCCCCTGGTATCGTCTCGGTGAGGAAATTGACCACGTTGTTCACGTCAAACTCCAGTCGGTTGAGCACATCGCCGCTATGACGTAGTTCCCTGCCGTGCCATTGGGAGCGAAGGATACGGTCGAGCATACGCTGCTGCATTCGGTTCTGCGCCTTAATGCCGAGCAGGTTTTTCACCCAGATGGCAGCAATGTGCAGGGCAAACTCTACCAGTATGAGTGTGCCCATGACAGCCACCGCCCAGTAGACCGACCCTTCTATGGTGCCCGAAGCCACATCGATGGCACGTTTCACCGCCCACACCGATGCCAGACTCACGCCCACCCCTGCCAGTCCGATGGCAGCGTTGAGCACCGCCTGAGTGCGGTTGCCGCGCCAAGCCCGCCACAGCCAGCGCACTATCTGTCGCATGGTGTATTTACTGTCGGGAGCATGCAGGTATTCTCTCAGTTTCATAGCCATCGTTGGTTATCTGACGTCCTTGCCCCACATCATCTTCTCGCGCAGGGTACGGAAATAGGTTTGTCCTTGTCTTTTGAGTATGTGTATGGTGTAAGCCGCCCTGCGTATGGTGAGCGTAGTGCCCTCTGTGCAGCGTGCACTGCGTCCGTCTACTGCCACGAGGAACTGGTGACTGCGACTCACCACATCGAGTGTGATGACAGAGGTGTCGGGCAGCACCATCGGTCGTATGTTCATGCTATGTGGTGCCACGGGAGTGAGACATAGCACATCGGCACGCGGCCAGACGATAGGTCCGCCGTTGGAGAGCGAGTAGGCAGTGCTGCCCGTGGGTGTGCTCACCACCAGTCCGTCGGCCTGATAAGTCACCAGATAGTCGTTGTCCACAGAGGTGCGGATACTTATCATCGAGGCATCATCACGCTTCAGCACCGCTATATCATTGAGTGCGAATGGAGAACCAGGTATGGGCGTTCCTTCACAGTCCACACATATCACGGCATGTTCCTCAATGGTGTAGTGTCCTGCATAGATATCGTCAATGGCGGCGGTTACCTCATCACGGCTGATGTCTGCCAGGAAGCCCAGCCTGCCCATGTTCACGCCCATGATGGGTATGCAGCGGCTGCCCACACGTGCGGCAGCCTCAAGGAAGGTGCCGTCGCCACCCATGGAAATCACCACATCGGCCTGGAAGTTCTGACTGTCGAAAGCCGTCACACCGTCCAACCGCAACTTCTCGCGCCTGAGGAACTTATAGTACTCACGGTCAATGCTCACCGAAGCACCCCTTACCTTCAGCAGATCAAGAATGAGCTGCGTGGTGGCAATTGGCTTAGTCTGATAAGTGCTGCCGAAGATAGCGAAACTGAGATTTTCTTTCATAAATTCTTTCGTTCTGCGCCCAAAAATCAGTTATTTTTTTCTAACTTTGCAAAATTAGCAGTTTTTTACGAAAATAAAAAGGTATCATGGCAAAAGTATATGAATTTCTTGCTACGGGCTTTGAAGATATAGAAGCCCTGACCACAGTAGACGTGCTGCGCAGAGCAGGCCACGAAGTAGTGACACTTAGTATCAGCGATGAGCGCGAAGTTGTGTCGGCACATGGAGTGACGATACTGGCCGACGGGTTGTTGGCAGATGCCGACCTCTCTGATGCAGACTTGCTGTTGTTGCCCGGCGGCATGCCTGGCAGCAGCAACCTGAACGAGAGTGCCGAGGTGCACCAGGCTCTGGAAGCTCATGCCGCACGCCGCGGATACATCGGTGCCATCTGCGCAGCTCCCATAGTACTGGCCAGTGCCGGACTGCTCGACGGTCGCCGTGCCACCTGCTATCCTGGCTTTGAGAACTACTTCCCTGCCATGAGCATATACACCGGCGAAGTGGTATGCCACGATGGCAACATCATCACCGCCAACGGTCCGGCAGCCGCCCTGCCCTACGCCTACGAACTCACTCGCCTCTTCTCGGCAGAAGAGGATGTGGAGGCGCTGAAAGAGGGCATGATGTTCAACAGACTGATGCAGGGTTGATGGACTACGTCATCATAGTGGCTGGCGGCAAGGGACTGCGCATGGGCAGCGATATGCCGAAGCAGTTTCTGCCCCTCTGTGGTATGCCCGTCCTAATGCACACACTACGGCGCTTTGCCACGGCACTGCCCGGGGCAGAGATAGTGCTGGCCCTGCCACACGACCATCAGGCCCTGTGGCAGCAGTTGTGCCGCGACCATCACTTTAACCTGCCCGTCACCATAGTTGACGGCGGTGTCACCCGTTTCCACTCCATCGCCAACGCCCTGACCGTCATACCAGCCGAGGCCGATGGCATAGTTGCCGTGCACGATGGCGTGCGACCGTTAGTGAGCACAGAGGTTATCATACGCTGTGTGGAGACTGCCAGGGAGACAGGGGCTGCCATACCCGTGGTGCCAGTGGTGGAGACATTACGACACGTGAAAGGAGGAACAGTTGACCGCAACGAATACCGTCTGGTGCAGACTCCACAGACATTCGACCTGTCACTGCACCGCCGCGCCTATTCGCAGCCATACGACGATGCTTTCACCGACGATGCCTCTGTGGTAGAACGTTACGGACACCCCGTGACCCTGGTAGAGGGCAACCGCGAGAACATAAAGATAACCACCCCGGCCGACCTGCGGATGGCAGAGGCACTGCTGGGGCAAAACGAAGCACAGGACAGATGATAGACGTGCTGGCACAGGATGTAGTTTACGTACCCGGGGTAGGTCCACGGCGAAAGGAGATATTGTCTAAAGAGCTCAATATCAATACTTTTGGCGACCTATTGGAATACTACCCCTACAAGTACGTGGACCGTAGCCGCATATACGCCAGCAGCGAACTGACTGCAGACATGCCCTTCGTGCAACTGAAGGGCAAGATACTGAGTTTTGAACGCTTTGAAAACGGGCGCCGCCAGCGATTAGTGGGACACTTCAGCGACGGACAGGGAAGGATAGTAGACCTGACCTGGTTTTCACGCGTGCAGCAGATTACCAAAAACCTGCAGACAGACACAGAGTACATCGTTTTCGGCAAGCCCACTATCTATGGCGGTCGTTTCCAAATCACACACCCCGAGATAGACAAAGTGAATGAGCTGAACCTCAGCGACATGGGTATGCAACCCTATTACATCACCACGGAGAAGATGAAAAACAGCGGACTCACCTCGCGCAGCATGGAGAAAATGGTGCGCGGGCTGCTGGGCCGACTGACCACGCGATTGCCCGAGACGCTGCCCGACTTTATCATGCGGCGACTGCAACTGGTGAGTCGCGATGAAGCGCTGCGCCAGGTACACTGCCCCAAAACCACACGCCAGTTGGAAGCCGCCCGTCAGCGGCTGAAGTTTGAGGAACTGTTCTACGTGCAACTCAACATTCTGCGCTACGCCAGCGACCAGAGGCGTAAATACAGAGGTTATGTCTTTGCTCATGTGGGCGATGCATTCAACGACTTCTACTACCACCACTTGCCCTTCGCCCTGACAGGTGCCCAGAAGCGCGTGATACGCGAGATTCGACAAGACATGGGCAGCGGCCGGCAGATGAACCGTCTGCTGCAAGGCGATGTGGGGTCGGGCAAGACACTGGTGGCTCTGATGTCGATGCTCATAGCCATAGACAACGGCTATCAGGCCTGCATCATGGCACCCACAGAGATACTGGCAGAGCAACATCTGCACACCATCACCCAAATGACAGGCAACATGCCCATACGTGTGGAATTGCTCACCGGCATAGTGAAGGGCAAACGCCGCGAGGCGGTGCTCGAAGGACTGTCAAACGGCGATGTGAACATCCTCGTAGGAACACACGCCATCATCGAGGACCCCGTGGTGTTCCACCGCCTGGGACTTGCAGTGGTAGATGAACAACACCGTTTCGGCGTGGCACAACGCGCCAAACTGTGGAGCAAGAGCAAAAATCCTCCCCACGTGCTGGTGATGACCGCCACGCCCATACCCCGCACACTGGCCATGACACTCTATGGCGACCTGGATGTGAGTGTGATAGACGAGCTGCCACCGGGCAGGAAACCCGTATCCACACAGCACCGCTACGACCATCAACTATCCAGCCTCTACGAAGGCATACGCAGACAGGTACGACAAGGCAGGCAGGTGTACGTGGTCTTCCCCCTAATACAAGAGAGCGAGAAGAGCGACCTGAAGAATCTGGAAGAGGGTTTTGTGGCCCTACAGGAGGTGTTTGCCGAGTTCCGGCTGAGCAAGGTGCACGGACGCATGCGTGCCCAGGACAAAGAAGCTGAGATGCAACGGTTTGTGAGCGGCGAAACACAGATACTTGTGGCAACCACGGTAATAGAGGTTGGCGTAAACGTGCCCAACGCATCGGTCATGGTCATACTCGATGCCCAGCGCTTCGGACTATCACAACTGCATCAGTTGCGCGGACGTGTGGGACGCGGTGCCGACCAGTCATACTGCATACTCGTGACCAGCGTGAAACTCTCAAAGGAGACACTGCGGCGCATAGACATCATGTGCTCTACCAACGACGGTTTCGAGATAGCCGAAGCCGACCTGAAACTTCGCGGCCCAGGCGACCTGGAGGGCACTCAGCAGAGCGGCATGGCCTTCGACCTGAAGATAGCCGACATAGCACGCGATGGACAGATAGTGCAGATGGCAAGAGATGAGGCACAACACATAGTGGATGCCGATCCAGAGTGCAAAAGTGCTGAGTATCAGATGCTGTGGGACAGACTGGCGGTACTGCGCAAGACACATATCAACTGGGGGGCAATATCATAGCAAAGAGGTGCAGGAGCATTGATTTAAGCATTTTTCACACTTGCTACCTTTTGTTAAACTTAGACTAAAAACTGTTAACGCAAACAACTTCTCATCTTTTGTTATTACCTTTGCACCCGAATTTAAACGAGTACTGAGCAGAAAAGTAATAGACGCTATAGTCACTTAGACACTACGCCTATCACACAATGCAAAACGAAGAAAGAAGGAAAATCCAGTACATCAAGTAGAACTAAAGAAGAGAATATGCATTTTACGAAGACAATAAAGACATTTATCATTTCCGTCGTACTCATGGGTGCGGCAAGTCCGGTAATGGGTCAGGACCTTTTGGCTCGTCAGGCCCCAGTAGATAAGAAGATGAAGGCAGTGGACACACTTGCCCTCAACAACATAAGGGTTCGCGAGGAGGCAGAGACTCCCGCCTCAGCCCTCTATCAGGACTGGGACAACCGCTATGCACACAAGGCTACCGCACTGCCTGAGACTTACCGCATAGACCTGCGCCATTTCTGCATGCCTACTCCCAGTCGCGTGGTTACCTCCAACTTCGGTGCCCGCTGGGGACGCCAGCACAAAGGTCTGGACATCAAGGTCTACATCGGCGACACCATCCGTGCTGCCTTCTCCGGCAAGGTGCGCGTGGTACGCTATGAGGCAAAGGGCTACGGCAACTACGTGGTAATACGCCACCACAACGGTCTGGAAACCATCTACGGTCACATGTCAAAGCATCTGGTGCGCGAAAATCAAGTGGTACGCGCCGGCGACCCCATCGGTCTGGGCGGCAACACTGGCCGCAGCACTGGTTCACACCTGCATTTCGAGACCCGTCTGTGCGGCGTGGCTCTCAACCCAGCCCTGTTCTTCGATTTCAAGAACCAGGACGTGACCGGCGACGAATATGTATTCCGCAGAAGCACAGTAGAGCGTGAGTCGGCTGAGGCCACACGTGCACGCGGCAAGAACGACGGCGGCGGCTACCGTCCCGAAGACGTGACTGGAAAGGCCACTGCCAGCAACAACAACAGTAACAACCAGCAGGCCAGCGGCGTGCGCTACCATAAGGTGGAGGCCGGTGAGACCGTGTACAGCATAGCACGCAAGCGCGGCATCACAGTGGAACAGCTGGTGAAACTCAATCATCTGGGCGAGGCCATGCGCGTACGCCCGGGTCAGATACTTCGCTACTCATAACCTTTTCCCTAGAAGACTATCAGATACTATGCGCCGACTGTGTGAAACAGTCGGCGCTTTTTTTGATTCCTAAAAAA
>OMSQ01000028.1 GCA_900313805.1 uncultured Prevotella sp.
TACATAGCGGTGACGCTTTCAGCGTCATTTTAGTCCTCTGTGGGCTCTGAGACTCTATGGTGAGATGTGAGATAGGGGCACTCAGATTAGGCGCTTGGTGCGCAGGAGCCACCAGGCGAGGGCTGAGATGCCGATGGAGATGACGAGAGCGATGAGAAAGCCGTAACTGCTGCTCTCCATGCCGTTGACCAGGTTCATGCCGAAGAGAGAGGCGATGAGCGTGGGGAACATCATGAGGATGGAGACAGAAGTGAGCGTACGCATCACCGTATTCATATTATTATTGATGATACTGGAATACGTGTCCATCGTAGACTCGAGGATGTCGGAGTAGATGTTCGTCGTCTCTCGTGCCTGACTCATCTCGATGTTGACGTCCTCGATGAGGTCGGCGTCGAGTTCGTCTATAGGCAGTTTGAACTTCAGTTTTGTGAGAAGGTTCTCATTGCCACGGATGGAAGTAATGAAATAGGTGAGTGAGTCTTGCAGTCGTGAGAGTCCGATGAGTGACTCGTTGTTTATCTCGTGGTCGAGGTTTCGTTTGGCTCGGTCTACGAGGGCGCTTATCTGCTTGAGTCGTTTCAGGTACCACACGGCAGATGAGAGGAAGAGTCGGAAGGTGAGGTCTACATAGTCTGTGAAGCCCACTCCACGTTTCTGATGGAAGCTGACGAAATCTATCATCATGTTCGTTTCGTAGTAGCAGACAGTGACAGTGACGTCGCGTTTATGAATGATACCAAGCGGCACCGTGGTATAGGGAGTGCGTGAGCGTATCTCCTTGACGTATGGTATACGCAGGATTATGAGCATCCAACCGTCGTCGTACTCATAACGTGCGCGCTCGTCGGTATCGCTGATGTCGGACATGAAATAGTCGGGTATGGAGAATTGGGTCTCGAGTGCGTGCTGGTCGTCCTCTGTGGGGCATGTGACCTGTATCCAGCAATTGGGCTGCCACTCTGTGAGTTTCGTCAGTCCGTTGGTGATGTTCCAATAGGTTTTCATTGCAGTCTACCTCTGTTTAAAAAATAGAATTCACTTGGCGAGGTAGGCTGCCTGGCAGTCGCCCCGCCCGTTAACTGTTCGCGTTAGCCGGGTGATAGTCGTCCATTTGTTTTGTTGTTTTATTTACTTCTCGGGTGCAAAAATACAAAAAATCCTAAAAAAACACTTTTAAGAGTGTTTTTTTTTGGATTTTTTTTGTGGTTGGGCATGGTTGCTGGTGGGGCACCCTGCTCATGAGGGCTGTCTCACGAGGTCGAAGCTCATCGCCTTGTTCTCATCGCCTATGATAAACGACACCTTGTCGTCTCTGCCCTCATAGAAGGCATAGATGATGCGGCCGACGTTGAACTCTGTAAACAGTTCAGCTACTGTCTGGCTCATCTGATCCTCCAGGTATTTCTTCATCATAGGCATCATGCTCTCGGGCACGTTCTTCGCCATCTCGTCGTTCAGTTCCAAGTCGGTAATCTTCAGGCGGGCAGTATTCTTGTCTATCTCCGTGAAAATCACCGGACCTACGACGCTGTATTCACCTTCTACTGTAATGCGCGAAACGCACCTGCCCACCTCGGGCTTACTGTTGTCGGTGATTATCACCATCTCCATGTTGGTACTGTCCTTGAAGGTAAATTCCACACTCAGTTTCTCACTACCCTCTTCCATAGCTTTCTCCGCCACCCACCTGCCCACGAAGTTGGGCTGGCCCTGCATGGCGCCGCACATCATCACCATCACCACTGCGAACATCAGCCGCAGCCATGTCTTACACTCAATAGTTTTCTTTGTATTCATGATAATATCATTTTAATTGCCTGCTGCACTTGTCATCACACTTCACTCAAGGTTATTTTTTGAGTTTCGGACAGCGGGAGACGATGTAGTGGTAGACCCAGTCGAAGTCTTCCTTTTCCACATACACCTGATTGTTGCTGAACGGTGCGTTGACCTTGATGGTGTTCCACCGTCGTTTTGGTTTCACGTTCTTTACGGACTTAAAGTCTGACGACAGGCTACTGTGTGTGGCAGCCACTATGCCCGCGCTCATGGCTCCGAAACTGCCACCTGCCAGTCCAGCCATGACAGTGAGCCATCCTAGGGCCTTGGCTTTCTTCACCTGCTTCTTCATCTGCCGGTGAATGAGTCCAGTATCGTCCATTTCGAAGAGCACCACGTACTTCCATCCGTTTTGTGCCGCCACGATAGTATAGGACAGGCAAATGAGTACAGCAAAGACGCCAAAGAGGATGAGAATCATCTTAGTGTTGTTCCATATAGCCTCCCACCCGTCGTGGCCTTTGAGGGCCAGTATGGCGAGGAAGAGCCAGAGCACGAAGAAAGCGATGGCAAAGACCTTGAGTACCAGGAAGAAGATGATGGGATTTTTCATCATGCTGAACTCATATATCCAACGGTACTTCCCGTCCTGGCAGAGTTGTATTCTGCTGCCGTAAGGTGGTATGTTGTTGCCTTGTGGTGGCGGTGCCATCTGTGGTTGCCACTGCGGTGGTCCTGGTTGGAAGGGGGGAGGTGTAGGAGTGTAGCTCATGTCTTCTTATAAGGTAGGTGTTGAAGCACCGTGCCCCTGCGGTGAATGAGGAAGCCCCATCACCACAGAGGCACAGATGACACATATTCTTGTTATAATAAGATTATACGAGGCGTCAGCCTTCCTTCTCTGGTTCAGCCTTTTTCTTGGCGGCCGGTTTCTTGGCAGGAGCCTTGGTCTTGTCGAGTTTGGCTTTCAGCTTATCCTCCTCCACCTGCATTTTCTCCACCTTGGCCTGCAGTCGAGTGATCTCCTTATCCTTCATGGAAATCTCGTCGCCCTGGTTCTTAATCGTGGTGAGCAGCGAGCTGAGTTCCTCGTTGTCGATTTCTTCGGGATAGAGAGACTTAACGCGGCTGATGAAGTCGCCGAGCACATTCATGTAGTTAGTGAAGGCATCGAAGGGCGACTGGTATATGCCGCGGTCCAGTCCCACGTTTGACGGTTTTGTGGTCATGAAGCGGAAGTTGTTGGAAGCCTGCAAGTAGTCCCAGTCCTGGTTGATGCGGGGGTCGTTTGCTATTCTCACGCGGTCAGCCACGCTATAGAGTTTATTGAACGCCTCACGCTGCATGGGGTTACCGAGCCAGCAGCTCACATCACGTTCCTCGTCGACCCAAGAGAGAGTGTCGGGCACATTGATTTCGCCCACGCTCTTCAGCTTCTTGCATATCTCAGTAGGAGTAGAGAAGGTGATGCCCATCTCCTTGGCACATGCGGGCAGAGCCTTCATAAACTCGAGGATATTGCTTGAGAGCGGCTGAGCCATGCCGAGAGCAGAGAGTTCCATGAATATATTGATGACCTGCTCCTCTGCGGGGAAGTCGGCAATACGTTTCATGTAGCTGTCGGCGAAGAGCGGGTATCCCTCCCAGTCGCTGTTGTTGAAGCGCAGCGAGATATCATCAGAGAGAGTGACGTCGCGGAGCAGCAGTTTCAGGTTGGGTGCCATGGTGCAGTGGTACACATAGTGCGGTGATTTCCATCCGAGCACATGTTTTGCACCTTCGGTGAGCATTCCTTTGAATCCCAGGGCAGCCACCTGTGCACCGATGTCGTCGCTATAGATGAGCGAAGAGTTGCGGAGCACCTGCGGTTTCTGTCCGAAGTATTCCTGTATTTTGGCAGCCTGTTTCTTCACCTCGTTGGCAAAAGCCTCCTCATTGACCAGCGAAGACAGTCCATGCGAATATGGTTCTGCGAGGAATTCCACACAACCAGTGTTGTTGAGTTCCTGTAGTTTCTCGAGTACCTGTGGTGCGTGCATCTCGAGCTGTTCCATACCCACTCCAGAGAGCGAGAATGCCACCTTGAAGTACTGTCCGTTGTTGGCAATCATCTCTTGCAGGGCATTGAGAGCCGGCATGTAGGAACGCTCAGCTATTTCGGTTATAGAGCGTTCATTTTCATAGTCGTCATAGTAATAATGGTCGGTACCGATATCAAAGAAGCGGTAGCGTTTGAGATGTATTATTTGGTGAATCTCAAAATATAGGCATATTGTTTTCATTGTATTGAGAATTTTCGTTATACTTATTTGTTAAGGGTGCGCAGATACAGTTCCTTTATCCATGCTCCCACCTTCTCCCATGTGATCTGGTCTACTTCCCGCTTACCTTCCTCTTGTAGGAATTTGAACAGCGAGTCGTTGTTACATATAGAGTAGATGGCATCAGCCAGAGCATGAACGTCCCAGTAGTCAACCTTTATACAGTTGTTCAGGATTTCGGCGCATCCGCTTTGTTTAGAGATGATAGACGGTGTGCCACACTGCATGGCCTCGAGCGGTGAAATGCCGAAGGGTTCGCTGACAGAAGGCATCACATAGACATCGGAGTCTTTCAGACATTCATACACCTCTTTACCTCTCATGAATCCAGGGAAGTGGAAGCGGTCGGCGATACCCCTTTCAGCAGCCATGTATATCATGGCATCCATCATATCACCCGAGCCAGCCATACAGAATCTGACGTTTCGTGTGCGGTGTATGACCATTGTAGCAGCGTCGACGAAGTATTCCGGACCTTTCTGCATGGTGATACGTCCAAGGAAGGTGACCACCTTTTCCTTGCCGGTGTGGTCGGGTCGAGGTATGTCTTGCAGTTCCTGCTTCAGCGGATAGACGGCATTGTGTACGGTGAACACCTTTCTCGGGTCCTGGTAATAGTGGTTGATGACCGTCTGTCGTGTGAGTTCCGACACGCACATGATGCAGTCGGCATTGTCCATACCATCCTTTTCTATGCCATAGACGGTGGGGTTGACCTTTCCCCTGGAGCGGTCGAAGTCGGTGGCGTGTACGTGTATGCACAGAGGCTTGCCACTGACGTTCTTGGCATGGATGCCAGCGGGATAGGTAAGCCAGTCGTGAGCGTGAATGATATCAAACTCCTCGGTACGTGCCACCACGCCGGCTATGATGGAGTAGTTGTTTATCTCCTCGTGGAGGTTTTTCGGGTAGCCCCCGGCGAACTCCATGGCTCCGAGGTCATTGACATGCATGTAGTTGAAGTCGGCATAGATATGGTCTCTGAGTCTGTAGTAGTAGTCAGGGTCCATGATGTTGCCCACCCTTTGCTTCACGTAGTCGTAGTTGACGTCGCGCCAAGCTATAGGCACTGCGTTCATGGCCACGATGCGTGCAGCCGACTGGTCTTCATCGCCGAAGGGGTGAGGCAGGCAGAGAGTGATGTCCATGTCGCCCTGAGCGTGCAGTCCCTCAGAAATACCGTAGTTGGCCGTAGCCAAACCGCCGAACACGTGGGGAGGATACTCCCATCCAAACATTAGTACTTTCATATATCGTTCCTCCCTGATTATTTCTGATAAGTATAAGATTCTAACAGATTGAGTGTGCGCAGTATCTCAGCCACATTCATCGCGAAGGACATGGCGCCTCGTCCGTGGAAGGGCGGGTTGCCGTCGAAGAGTTCGCTGATGGTGCCCAGGCAGTGGTAGTCCATCTCGTCCTCATATCCCACCATCTGTCGCTGTATGAAGCTGAGTCGTGTGCGGCGATAGAGTTTCAGGCAGGCCTCCATATAGAAGCCTCCGAGCCATGGCCACGCCGTGCCCTGGTGATAGGCGTAGTCGCGCTGTGTCTGCGGTCCCACGTACATGGGGTTGTATCCGCCGCTCTTCGGAGAGAGAGAGCGCAGTCCCTTGGGAGTGAGCAGTTCGCGTGTGCAGACGTCGAGCACCCCTTTCTTCTGGTCCTGAGCGAGAGGCGAGAAGTCGAGGGCCACGGCGAAAATCATGTTAGGACGTACGCTCCAGTCCACCATATTGCCATCGACATAGTCGTAGAGGTAGCCGTACTCGTTGAGGAAAGTTTGCAAGAAGCTGACTTTGCATTTCTCTGCCAGTGCATCGAGCGAGTCAGCCTTCTTTTCCTTTCCGTTCTCCCTGTCGAGAGATGCCACGAAGCGCAGTGCGTTGTACCACAGGGCATTAAA
>OMSQ01000062.1 GCA_900313805.1 uncultured Prevotella sp.
CAGTCCGTCGCTGGTGCGCAGGGCGGTGGTCACCAGGTCGTTGTAGTGGGTGGCAGCATCGATGTCCTCGCCTTCCATAGGCAGTTCACCGCGCTCTATGCTCTCCATATACTGGTGTATGTCGCTCGCGTTCCATTCCCTGCGGCCGCGACGGTAGGAGTGGGCAGAGGCACCCAGTCCGATATACGGCACGTCATGCCAGTAACTGCTGTTGTGACGACTGCGACGGCCTGGCAGGGCGAAGTTGCTTATCTCGTAGTGCTCATAGCCCGACTCGCCAAGCATCTGGCACAGACGGTCGTACATCCTGCGCGACAGTTCCTCGTCAACCTCCATTATACGTCCCTCTCTGAGCATCTGCCACAATGGGGTACCCTCGTCGTACATCAGACTGTAGGCCGACACGTGCTCCACACCCAGGGCCAGCATCCGACGTATGTCTGACTCCCATTCAGCCTCTGTCTGACCAGGAAAGCCGAATATCAGGTCGCCACTCAGGTTGCTGATGCCTGCCCTGCGCAGCACATCCACCGCCTCTATGGCCTGACGCCCATCGTGACGGCGGCGAAGAAGGCGCAGACGGCGGTCGTCGAAGGTCTGTATGCCCATGCTCACCCTGTTTACGTGCCATGAGGCCAGCTGACCAGCCCATTCCGTAGTCACATCGTCGGGATTACATTCTATGGTCACCTCTTCCGGCACGCCCACATTATAGTATATGCGGGAGAGCAGTCTGTCGATATGCTCCGTGGGCACTGTCGAGGGGGTCCCGCCGCCCATGTAGAGGGTGGCAGGGGTGCCGCTCCACAAGCCGCGGCGCAACTGCCACTCGCTTATCAGGGCATCGACATAGCGGCTGGCAAGCGACAGGCTGGTCTGAGAGTAGAAAGCACAATATATGCACCTGCTCACACAAAAGGGCAGGTGGATGTATATGCCGTATTTATCTGCTATCATGTTGCGAAAGTACTAATATTATTAAAAGATTGTGGGTTTTTCACAACTTTTTTTTGTCATTAGTCAGAAAAACCGTACCTTAGTCGGCAAAATTCTAAAATAGGCAAATTCTAATAACTAATAATATAAAAAACTAACCGAAATGAAAGTCTACAAGACTAACGAAATCAAAAACATCGCACTCATTGGCAGTGCGGGCAGCGGCAAGACCACTCTTGCCGAGTCTCTACTCTTCGAAGCCGGTGTCATCAAGCGCCGCGGCACTGTAGAAGCAAAGAACACCGTAAGTGACTATTTCCCCGTGGAGCAGGAATACGGCTACTCCGTGTTCCCCACAGTGTTTCACACTGAGTGGAATGGCAAGAAACTCAATTTCATCGACTGCCCGGGTAGTGATGACTTCGTGGGTGGCACCATCACAGCACTCAACGTGACAGACCAGGCTCTCCTCGTGGTCAACGGCCAGTACGGTCCCGAGGTGGGCACCATGAATGCCTTCCGCAACACTGAGAAACTCAACAAACCCGTAATATTCCTTATCAACCAGCTCGACCGCGAGCACTGCGACTTTGACAGCGTGATGAACAACATGCGCGAGATATACGGCTCCAAGTGCGTGGAGGTGCAGTACCCCATTGCTACCGGTGCCGGCTTCAACAGCGTCATCGACGTGCTCATGATGAAGAAATACTCGTGGAAGCCCGAGGGTGGAGCGCCCATCATCGAGGATATTCCCGCTGACCAGATGGACAAGGCCTCTGAACTGCATGCCGCTCTCGTAGAGGCTGCCGCAGGTAATGACGACACCCTCATGGAGAAGTTCTTCGAAGACGAAGACCTCAGCGAGGACGAGATGCGCGAGGGCATACGCAAGGGTCTTATCACGCGCTCTATCTTCCCCGTATTCTGCGTGTGCGGTGGCAAGGACATGGGCGTGCGCCGACTGATGGAATTCCTGGGCAACGTGGTGCCCTTCGTCGACGAGATGCCGAAGGTGAAGAACAAGCAGGGCGATGAGGTGGCTCCCGATGCCAATGGCCCTGTGTCGCTCTATTTCTTCAAGACAGGTATGGAGCCCCATATCGGTGAGGTGAGCTACTTCAAGGTGATGAGCGGTACCGTGAAACCCGGCGACGACCTGACAAATGCTGACCGTGGCTCAAAGGAGCGCATCGGACAGATCTTCGCATCGGCAGGTGCCAACCGCATACCTGTGGACCAGCTCTGCGCAGGTGACATCGGCAGCACCGTGAAACTGAAGGACGTGAAGACTGGAAATACTCTCAACGGCAAGGACGCTGAGAACCAGTTCGACTTCATCAAATATCCCAACTCCAAGTACTCGCGTGCCATCAAGGCCGTCAACGAGAGCGAGACTGAGAAACTCATGGCCGCCGTGCTGCGCATGCGCCAGGAGGATCCCACATGGGTGGTGGAGCAGAGCAAGGAACTGAAGCAGACCATCGTGCACGGTCAGGGTGAGTTCCACCTCCGCACACTGAAGTGGAGACTGGAGAACAACGACAAGATTCAGGTGAAGTACGAGGAGCCGAAGATTCCGTATCGCGAGACCATCACCAAGGCTTCACGCGCTGACTACCGTCACAAGAAGCAGTCGGGTGGTGCAGGACAGTTCGGTGAGGTACACCTCATCGTGGAGCCCTACACCGAAGGCATGCCCGATCCCGTGATGTACAAGTTCGGCGGACAGGAGTTCAAGATGAACATCAAGAGCAAGGAAGAGATAGACCTGGAGTGGGGCGGCAAACTCGTGTTCCTCAACTCTGTGGTTGGTGGTGCCATCGACCTGCGCTTCATGCCTGCTATCCTCAAGGGTGTGATGGAGCGTATGGAACAGGGACCGCTCACTGGCAGCTACGCACGCGACGTGCGCGTGGTGGTGTACGACGGTAAGATGCACCCCGTGGACAGCAATGAACTCTCGTTCATGCTCGCCGCACGCAATGCCTTCTCAAAGGCCTTCCGCGAGGCAGGACCGAAGGTGCTCGAGCCTATCTACGACCTCGAGGTACTGGTGCCCGCCGACTATATGGGTGACGTGATGAGCGACCTGCAGGGACGCCGCGCCATCATCATGGGTATGGACAGCGAGTCGGGATACCAGAAACTGTCGGCAAAGATTCCTCTCAAGGAACTGGCCAACTACAGTATCTCTCTCAGCTCTATCACCGGCGGACGTGCTTCGTTCAACACCAAGTTCGCAAGCTATGAACTGGTGCCAAACGACATTCAGCAGGCTCTCATCAAAGAGCACGAGGCAGAACAGGAAGAAGATTAATTCTCATAACAGGGTGGGGGCGCAGACAGCGCCCCCGCTTTTTTTTGTCACAGGGCGAATTTATGACGGGAGTTATTTACAAAAAAACTGTCGTAATGTGCTGTTTCTCGGAAATTTCCGCTACTTTTGCAAAAAAATTAAAACAACTATGTATAGAACCAACACGTGCGGAGAACTCCGCATAGAGAATGTGGGTCAGGAGGTGACTCTCGCCGGATGGGTGCAGCGCACCAGGAAGATGGGAGGCATGACCTTCGTTGACCTCAGAGACCGATATGGCATCACCCAACTGGTGTTTGACGAGGCTACCAATGCCGACCTGTGTGCCGAGGCCAACCGACTGGGACGCGAATACTGCATACAGGCGGTGGGAACTGTGAGCGAACGCTCCAGCAAAAACAAAAACCTGCCTACGGGCGACGTGGAAATCACAGTGAAGACCCTGCAGGTGCTCAGCCCGAGTGCCACACCGCCATTCACCATAGAAGACAATACCGACGGCGGCGACGACATACGTATGCGCTACAGGTATCTGGACCTCAGACGCAATGCCGTGAGGAAAAACCTGGAACTGCGCCACCGCATGACAATACTCATACGCAACTTCCTCGACAGCCGCAACTTCATCGAGGTGGAGACTCCCATACTGATAGGCTCCACTCCGGAGGGAGCACGCGACTTCGTGGTGCCCTCGCGCATGAACCCGGGACAGTTCTACGCCCTGCCACAAAGTCCGCAGACACTGAAGCAACTGCTCATGGTGAGCGGATTCGACCGCTACTTCCAGATAGCAAAATGCTTCCGCGACGAGGACCTCAGAGCCGACCGCCAACCGGAGTTCACACAGATAGACTGCGAGATGTCGTTCGTGGACCAGGAGGATGTAATCGAGATTTTCGAGGACATGGCACGACACCTCTTCAAAGAGGTCAGAGGAGTGCAGCTGCCTGAACACCTGCCGCAGATGACATGGCACGAGGCCATGCGACGCTATGGCTCGGACAAGCCCGATGTGCGCTTTGGTATGGAGTTCGTGGAACTGATGGACGTGTTGCAGCATACCGGCACCTTCAGCGTGTTTGACAATGCAGCATACATTGGAGGTATCTGTGTGCCGGGATGTGCCAGTTACACACGCAAGCAACTCGACCAGCTCACCGACTTCGTGAAACGGCCGCAGGTGGGCGCAAAGGGACTGGTTTATGTGAAATACAACGAGGACGGCACAGTGAAGTCGAGCATCGACAAATTCTACACTCCCGAGGTGTGGGCAGCACTCAAGGAACGCATGGGAGGCAAAGACGGCGACCTGGTGCTCATTCTCAGCGGTGACAATGCCAACAAGACTCGCACACAGCTCTGCACACTGCGACTGGAGATGGGCGACAGACTGGGACTCAGAGACAAAGACCGCTTCGAGTGCCTGTGGATAGTGGACTTCCCGCTCTTCGAGTGGAGCGACGAGGAACAGCGACTCATGGCCACACACCATCCCTTCACCATGCCAAACCCCGACGACATACCTCTGCTCGACACCCATCCAGAACAGGTGAGAGCCAAGGCCTACGACTTCGTGTGCAACGGCATAGAGGTGGGAGGAGGATCGCTCCGTATTCACGACAGCCAGTTGCAGGAGAAGATGTTCGGCATACTGGGCTTCACTCCCGAGAGAGCAATGGCACAGTTCGGGTTCCTCATCAACGCATTCAAGTACGGAGCACCGCCACATGCAGGACTGGCCTTCGGACTGGACCGCTTCGTGGCCATCATGGCAGGACTGGACAGCATACGCGACTGCATAGCGTTCCCAAAGAACAACTCGGGGCGCGACGTGATGCTCGAGGCTCCTTCGGCTATAGACCAGAAACAGCTCGACGAACTGCTCATCACCGTGCGCACGGAAGAGCTCGAAAAGGACTGAACGAGCACCATGCACCGATGCCAAGAGGCCGAAAACAGTCGTGGCGACGACTGCGGAGGTGAGGTTAACCAGCTGACTATTACCTCTTTCGGTTGAC
>OMSQ01000053.1 GCA_900313805.1 uncultured Prevotella sp.
CAAGGATGCCGGTCGTACTTCCATTCAGGTCATCGACGACGGCATAGGTATGACTGATACCGACGCCCGCCTGTCTTTCGAACGCCATGCCACCTCAAAAATCCGTCATGCCGACGACTTGTTCAACCTTCATACCATGGGCTTCCGCGGCGAGGCCCTCGCCTCTATCGCTGCCGTGGCACAGGTCACACTTACCACACGACGCCGTGGAGAGGAGATTGGCACTCAGGTGAATATCAGCGGCTCACGCTTCCAGGGACAGGAACCCGTGAGTTGTGCCGAGGGTACAAATTTCGTGGTTGAAAACCTGTTCTACAACGTCCCCGCACGAAGAAAGTTCCTCAAGTCGAACACTACCGAACTCAACAATGTGCTTGCTACCTTCGAGCGCATTGTACTGTCCTATCCTGATATAGCCTTTTCTCTGCACAACAACGGCACACCACTAATGCAACTCTCTGCCACTAACCTCCATCAGCGCATCATCGATGTCTTTGGCAAGAAGATGCGCAGCGATCTCCTGCCCGTGGAGATGGAAACCAATGTTTGCAGAATGTACGGATTTGTGGGCACCCCCTTCTCCGCTCGCAAGAAAGGAGCACAGCAGTTTTTCTTCGTCAATGGCAGGTTCATGAGACACCCTTACTTCCACAAGGCTGTGCAGACACCATACGAAAGACTGGTCGCCCAGGGTGAACAAGTGCCATATTTCCTCTATTTCGAAGTGCCAGCAGGCGATATCGACGTGAATATACATCCCACCAAGACAGAAATAAAGTTTGAAAACGAACAGGTGATATGGCAACTGCTCTGCGCTGCTGTGAAAAATGTCATAGGACAGTACAATGACATACCGTCCATAAATTTCGATGTAGAAGGCAGACCAGACATACCCGCCTTGCAGGGTGGTAGTCAGATGCCCTCGCTTATGCCAAAAACTGGTTCCAATACCAGTTACAATCCTTTCGATGTTGACAGAAAAGTCAATCACCAAACGGACACTATATATAAAAAAGGTGAAGTCTATGAGAACTGGCAGGCACTCTTTCCCGAGAAGAATCAGGCACAGACAGATGATGCAGGCACTGATACCGACTTCTTCAGTGTGACACCGGAGAGCAATGAACTGATGGCAGAGAAATCACCCCATCACTATCAGTACAAGGGACGTTATATCATGACAGCCGTCAAGTCGGGACTTATGATAATCGACCAGCATCGTGCCCACCTGCGTATACTCTACGAACAGTACCGGGAGCGCATGCAGAAACGTCAGTGGCATACCCAGCAGTTGCTCTTCCCAGAGATGATACAGTTGCCACCATCCGAGAGCGTGGTGCTCGACAGTCTGCTTGAACACCTCTCCGACTGGGGCTTTGATGTATCCTCGCTCGGAGGGGGCAGCTTTGCTATAGCCGGTGTGCCTTCTGGAGTGGAGAATGTGGCAGCAGAGCAACTGCTGCGCAATATCATATCCGAAGTGTCTGCTCCTACGATTGGTGCTCATGATGACCTCACGCACCATGCCGCCATGAGTATGGCACGAGCCTCGGCAATGCCTTACGGCCAGTTACTCACCGATGAGGAGATGGATCATCTGGTCAACAGCCTGTTTGCATGCAGCGATGTAAACGTCACTCCTGACGGCAGGCACATTCATGGCATACTCGGACAGACGGAAATAGAGCAATTGCTGGGATAAGAGGGTTAAAAACCGCACATAAATCAAAAAATGTGCTATTTTTTAAGATTTTTTTAAAAAAAACACTGCTAATGTAGAAAAGTTTTAAAATTTCTTATTATCTTTGTCCCCGAATTCGGAATTTATTAGTTCTTAAGATACAATTTTTTTTGATAATTTATTTAAATAAAGGTTATGAAAAAATTATTTATGGTACTGGCTTTCGCCGGTGTTTCTGTGGCCTCTATGGCACAGGATGACGCTGTTAACAAGTACAGCGTAGCTACCAATTCCTTCTGGAGCAACTGGTTCATCCAGGTAGGCGCCAACTGGAATGCTTTCTATTCTAACGAAGAGCACGGCGTGCGCGGCGATGCTGACCTCTCTAACTCTCCCTTCGAGAAAGAGCGCTCAAGCCTCGGTGCTGCCATAGCTATCGGTAAGTGGTTCACTCCCGGTATCGGTCTCCGCACCAAGCTCCAGGGTATCTGGGGTAAGACTGTGGTTGCCAACTGGAACCCCGCTCTGTGGAATCAGCAGCGTGCCGTTGCCGACATCGACAACGACGAGAAGGTGATTGGTAAGTTCATGCGTTACTGGACCCTCAGTGAGGACGTTCTGCTCAACCTGAGCAACCTGATTTGTGGTTACAACCCCAACCGTGTTTGGAACTTCATTCCTTTCTTCGGAGGTGGTATCTCTCGTAACATGACTTACAACAGATATGCCATGCACCTGCGTGTTGGTATCCTGAACGAGTTCCGTATCAGCGACCGCGTTGCTGTTAATCTCGAACTTGGTTGGAACCGTCATGAGGAAGACTTCGACGGCATTGAGTTCGGTAGCCTGCTCGAGGGTCACAAGAACCGTGGATGGGAAGACAAGGACAACACTCTCTACGGAGAACTTGGTCTGACCTTCAACATCGGTCGTGTAGGATGGGATGCAGTGCCCGATGTGGACGCTCTGAAGCGCCTCCACGAGCAGCAGCTCGCCGCTCTGCAGTCTCAGCTCAACGATGCTAATGCAGAGATCGCTCGTCTGAACAACCTGATCAAGAACCACGTATGCCCCAACAACCCCGGCATCAAGGAGTTCGTTACCACTCCCGTATCAGTGTTCTTCAACCTCGACAAGACCGACATCGCTTCTCAGAAGGACCTCGTAAACGTTCGCGCTCTTGCTAAGTACGCTACTGACAATGAGAGCAACGTGCTGGTATCAGGTTATGCTGATAGCGCTACCGGTAGCGTAGAGCACAACCAGTGGCTGTCTGAGCAGCGCGCCGAGACTGTGGCTGCCGAGCTCGAGAACATGGGTCTCAGCCGTTCACAGATCAAGACTCAGGGTCTGGGTGGTGTTGACACACTCTCTCCCATCGAGTTCAACCGTCGTGCTACTGTACAGATCACCGAGTAATCGCAGAAGTAGACTCAATAAAAAAGCCTCCTCCTTTCGAGGGGGCTTTTTTAGTGCCCATCATTAAGCCCCAACCAGTCTTGAAGGCTGATTGGGGCTTAGCGTCATGTATTCTTCCTTTTGTATCAGACTACATCCTGAAACCTATTATACGTCTTACTTCCCTCAGTGTGGCCTGTGCGCTCTCTCTTGCCACCTCAGCACCCTCGCGTGCTATGCGGTCCAGAAGTTCCTTGTTTGAGCTGTATTCCTCTATTCGCTCGCGTATGGGAGCTACCACCTTCACCAGATCCTGTGCTATCTGTTTCTTCAGGTCGCCGTAGCGTATGGAGCAGTCGTTCCATTTCTCGTCGAAATAGTCGTATGCCTCCTGGCTGCTGCAGATCTTTAGGAAGGTAAACAGGTTTTCGATAACTTCAGGCCTCGGACTGTTGGGTGTCTCCGGGCCCATGTCGGTCACTGCGCGCATCACCTTCTTGGTTATCGTCTTATCATCATCGCGCAGGTAGATGCAGTTGCCCTCGCTCTTACCCATCTTGCCACTGCCGTCCAGTCCCGGCACCTTCACCGCCTGGGCATTGAAATAGAAGTTCTGGGGCTCAGGAAAGAAGTCCACACCATATATATGGTTGAAGCGCCGTGCGCACTTGCGTGCCATCTCCATATTCTGCTCCTGGTCCTTGCCCACAGGCACCTTCACTGCTCTGTGCTGAAGTATGTCGGCCGCCATTAGAGTGGGGTAGGTCAACAGTCCGGCATTCACGTTGTCCGGTTGCTTGCGTGCCTTCTCCTTGAATGTCGTCACACGCTCCAGCTCACCTAGATACATGTTCATGTTGAAGAAGAGATAGAGTTCCAAGGTCTCTTTCACATCACTCTGTACGTATATGGGTGCCTTCTTCGGATCTATGCCGCAAGCCAGGTACTCAGCCAGTATGGTGCGTGCGCTCTGTTGTATGTCTTCGGGATTTGGGTGTGTGGTCAGACTGTGCCAGTCGGCTATGAAAAACATGCTGTCATATTCGTCTTGCATCTTGACAAAGCTTTTCACAGCACCAAAGTAATTGCCCAAATGCAGATTGCCTGTCGGGCGTATACCGCTAACTACTTTTTCCATTTCTTTCTTTTTTCTATATAATGTGTGTTATTTTCTTGCCAAATAGCCTTTCTTCATAAATTTGCCGCGAAGTTACTGCATTTTTTTCTCTTATCCAAGTGATTAAATAATAAATCACTTTTGTGCACCTACAATAGCTGTCAGGTAGGTTGTTCTGGGCGTCACATGGTGAAAATAGCCCTCTTTGATAACCTTTTTTGAGTGAAAAAGGAAAAAATAGTCCGTTTTCTTTTGGATTTCGAAAAAAAGCCTTAACTTTGCACCCGCTTTTAGGAGCATGGGCGTTTAGCTCAGTTGGTTTAGAGCATCTGCCTTACAAGCAGAGGGTCGGCGGTTCGAATCCGTCAACGCCCACGGGGTGATTCCCCGTAGCCTTTCGGGGCTGCGGGGTTTTTCTTTTAAACGAATAAGATACTATGAAAACCAAACAATTGTCAGTTTTTCTTGAGAACAAGTCGGGCCGTCTGGCTGAAGTGACTCGTGTGCTCAGACAGTCTGCCATCAATCTCTCTGCTATGAGCATCACGGACAATGCCGATTTCGGCATACTCCGCTGTATAGTGAGCGACCCTCAGCGTGCCGCTTCGGTGCTCAAAGAGGCGCACTTCGCAGTGAAGACCACCGATGTCATCGGACTGATGTGCCCCAATGAGAGCGGTGCACTGTCTGAAGTGCTGGATAAATTGGCTGCCGAAGGCATATTCATAGAATACCTCTATTCGTTCAATCAGGGCGAGGTGGCCAAAATAGTGCTGCGCCCGTCTGACCTGGATGCCTGCGAACAGGTGCTTCAGCGTTGCAATGTCCAGATGTTGACGGCAGAACAGATGTATAGTCTCTGAAAACCTCGAAAAAGAGAAGCCAAAATTTGGTGAAGAGAAAAAATCGCTGTAAATTTGCACGCGAAAATGGAGTATGGGCGTTTAGCTCAGTTGGTTTAGAGCATCTGCCTTACAAGCAGAGGGTCGGCGGTTCGAATCCGTCAACGCCCACATTAGTGATCACAGCACCGTCGGAAAGAGACGGCAAAAAGAAAGTAAACAGAACAAAGACGATTGAATTCAATAGGTATCAGGATGATACGAGTGTACAACCTAAATTGACTGATTTTCTATGGATATTGACATGTTGACGGCCATTTCACCGATTGACGGCCGCTACAGAAGTAAGACAGAACCCCTGGCTGACTATTTCTCTGAGTTTGCTCTGATAAAGTATCGTGTACGCGTCGAGATAGAGTATTTCATTGCGCTATGCGAGCTTCCCTTGCCACAATTATCAACGTTCCCCACCGAGCTGTTCCCAAGACTCCGCGGCATATACCAGCAGTTCTCCTTGGACAATGCAGCACGGGTGAAGGAGATTGAACGCACCACAAACCATGATGTCAAGGCTGTAGAGTATTTTATCAAGGAACAGATAGATGCCATTGGCCAACTTGATGAGTACAAGGAGTTCATACATTTTGGACTCACTTCCCAGGATATCAATAACACCTCAATACCTCTGTCCGTGAAGGAGGCTCTCTCGGATGTGTATTGTCCCAAGATAGAGCAACTCATCGCTCTGTTGCGACAGTTCGCCGAGGAATGGGCAGATGTGCCCATGCTGGCCAAGACACATGGCCAGCCTGCATCACCTACTCGACTGGGCAAGGAAGTGATGGTTTACGCATATAGGTTGGAACAGCAACTCCAACTCCTGCGCCAAGTGCCCATGACAGTAAAGTTCGGCGGTGCTACAGGCAATTTCAATGCACACCATGTGGCTTACCCACAGTACGACTGGCGAGAGTTTGCCAATAAGTTTGCTAACGAGAAACTCGGTCTGCAGCGCGAACAGTACACCACACAGATAAGCAACTACGACAACCTCGGTGCACTGCTCGATGCTCTCCGTCGCATCAACACCATTATACTGGACATGGACCGCGACTTCTGGATGTACATCTCTATGGAGTATTTCAAACAGAAGATCAAAGCTGGTGAGGTTGGCTCCAGCGCCATGCCCCACAAGGTAAACCCCATTGACTTTGAGAATAGCGAGGGCAACCTGGGCCTGGCAAATGCCACCCTGCAGTTCCTGGCACAGAAATTGCCCGTAAGCAGACTGCAGCGCGACCTGACCGACTCTACCGTCCTTCGCAACATCGGAGTGCCCATGGCTCATGGCTTGATAGCCATGGAGAGCACACTGAAAGGCCTCGGAAAACTCATTCTCAACGAGGAGAAGATACAGTGCGACCTGGAGCAGACCTGGGCAGTAGTGGCAGAAGGCATTCAGACTATACTGCGCCGTGAGGCCTATCCTCATCCATACGAGGCGCTCAAGCAACTCACGCGCACCAACAAGCAGATGACAGCACAACTCATTCACGAGTTCATTCAAGAACTTGAAGTGAGCGATGCCGTTAAGGCAGAACTTATGAATATTACTCCACAAACATACACTGGTATTTAAGAAAAGAAAGTTTAATCCCAGCCGTGAGGCTACAATTACATTTATAGTTATGGATTTCGAAAACGACAAGCAGAAAGAAGGTTTCACCCCGGAACAGAATGATGATAACCGTGAAGGTTACCGTGCTTCAACGGAAAACACTCAGGGGTATCAGAGAGATTACAGACAGGGACAACGCCCACAGCGCCCGCGTATTCACACTCAGCGCTATTATAGTTCTGAGCACAGTAGCAACGAAGGTGGTTTCCGCCCCGAAGGCTTCGGGGCCGGTTTGCAACAAAACTCCGAACAGCGCGGCTATCGTCCTCATTACAATAGCAATAACGGCGGTTACCAGCCCCGTCAGCAGTATCGTCCTCGCTATCAGCAGGATGATGCAGACCGTGGCTATCAGCCCCGTCAACAGTATCGTCCCCGCTACCAGCAGCCCGATGGTGAACATCAGGAGGGTCAGCCCGGTGCAGAGCAGCAGGGCTATCAGCGTGGCGGTTACCAGCAGCGTGGCGGTTATCAGCAGCGTGGTGGCGGCTATCAGCAGCGTGGTGGCGGCTATCAGCAGCGTGGTGGTGGCTATCAGCAGCGTGGCGGTTACCAGCAGCGCGGCGGCGGTTACCAGCAGCGTGGTGGCGGTTATCAGCAGGGTGGCGGCTATCAGCAGCGTGGATACCATCAGAATGCTCCTGGCTACAACCCCAATGCCAAATATAGTATGAAGAAGCGTATCGAGTACAGCGAGGAACATATCGATCCGAATGAGCCGGTACGTCTGAACAAGTTCCTGGCCAATGCCGGCGTGTGCAGCCGCAGAGAGGCCGACGAATTCATCACA
>OMSQ01000174.1 GCA_900313805.1 uncultured Prevotella sp.
AAAAAGCAGTACCTTTGCACCCACTTTTCAAACAAACATATTTTTAATTCAAAAGCAATGTATTTAGATCAGGCAAAAAAACAAGAGATCTTTGGACAGTACGGAAAGTCTAACACTGATACTGGTTCTGCTGAGAGCCAGATAGCATTGTTCTCATACCGTATTTCCCATCTGACGGAACATCTGAAAAAGAACCGTAAAGATTATACTACCGCACGGTCACTGACCAAGATGGTAGGAAAACGCCGCGCTCTGCTCGATTATCTCTACGATCGCGACATCAATCGCTATCGTGCTATCGTGAAGGCCCTCGGCCTGCGCAGATAATCTGTAGCAGCACTCAAATCACAGCGCCTCGGCTCCATAATGAGCCGAGGCGCTGTCGTTTCTCCCAAAGTATAAAGCAACTCCGTGCCCCTTAGTGCCTCTGTGGTGAATCAAAGGCCAACATCTAAAGTTTCCAGATAATGTCTGGTCACCTCAAATGAACCTTCGGCTATACGCTGCCAGAAGTCGAAGTATTGTGAGGCATCGGTATCCTTCAAAGGGATGTCGCTGATAACACGGAAGGATACGAAGGGTACTCCGTAGAGGAAGCAAGTCTGCGCTATGGCGCAACTCTCCATGTCTACTGCCATGGCATCGGGAAACTTGTCGAGTATGGAGCGGATCTTGTCCTTGCTGTCTACAAACCAGTCGCCGCTGGCTATGCGTCCGGCGTGGATGCGGGTGCCTACATCCAGTGTCAGAGCCTTTTCCACCAAGGTCTTGTCGGCCACGAATCGCGGAGGCATGCCCACAAACTGGCCATACTCCACATCTTTGCCGCAGTACACATCATGATATACATAGTCGGTGCCCACCACCACATCGGTCACTTCCAATTCTGTGGAAGCACCACCGGCACAACCGGTGGATATCACACAGTCGGGATGGTAGGTGTGTATCATCGATGAACAACCCACTGCGGCATTCACCTTGCCTATGCCGCACTGCTGCAGGAAAATCTCATTGTTTCCTATCACACCACTCACTACCACCTGACGGTCGTCAGTATGTTCGCGTACCTCGCTCAGGAGAGAGCGCAACTGCACCATCTCCTTCTCCATGGCTACTATTAGTCCTATTCTCATGTCTTTACTCGTTTTGCTGCAAATTTACTCGTTTTTCACCTCTTTCTCTCATCTTTTAGCCGTTTTTTTCTTTTCTAATGGCTATTTGCAACTCGGTTGCACTGTCTCCTATACTATCTTTGCAACAAAAATAGGAAAATATGTCACATTCACAAGAACACAATCATAACAGTCATAACGAACATCATGGTCATCATGGTCATGAGCATCATCACGCTCACGAATGTAGTCACTGTGAGCACGAGCATCATCACCATGAGCATGGAAACCTCCGCCGCAGCCTGCTCCTGATTGTCATTTCTGCCATTCTTCTGGCAGTAGCCATGTATATTGAGCACCATACAACGTGGCAGGCATGGCAACTGCTATTGGTCTACCTCGTGCCTTATCTCCTCGTGGGTCATCACACCCTGCTCGAGGCTGCTGAAGGAATTGCTCACGGTCGCCCTTTCGATGAACATCTGCTCATGTCGGTGGCCACACTCGGAGCTATAGCCATCGGGTTCATGCCAGGGGCAGAGACGGAGTTCGCCGAGGCTGTGTTTGTCATGCTCTTCTATCAGGTGGGGGAACTCTTCGAGGGCTATGCCGAGGGACGCAGTCGCGACTCTATATCACACCTGCTCAGCATAAAACCGGATTCTGCACGGGTGGTGCGCAACGGTGAGGAACTGGTTGTGGCACCGTCGGAGGTGGCACTGGGCGAGGTGATTGTGGTGCGCCCTGGCGACAAGGTGGCACTCGACGGCATCATCGTCAATGGCTCTTCTTCGCTCAATACCGTGGCTCTCACTGGAGAGAGTATGCCGCGCGATGTGGCTGAGGGCGACGAGGTGGTGTCGGGTTGCATCAACCTCTCTGCCGTCTTGCGTGTCCGCACCACACGTACTGCCGATGACAGCACTGTTTCGCGCATCATCAGTCTCATGCAGGAGGCCGCCCAGAAAAAGTCGCGCACCGAGACTTTCATCACACGCTTCGCCCGGGTCTATACTCCTGTAGTGGTCTTTGCCGCACTGCTGCTGGCACTGTTGCCTCCGCTCTTCTCCGCATCGTTCATCGACTCCTTCCCCACCTGGCTGCACCGCGCTCTCATCTTCCTGGTGGTGTCATGCCCGTGTGCCCTGGTGCTGTCTGTGCCACTCACTTTCTTCAGTGGCATGGGGGCTGCATCGAGAAGGGGCATCCTGGTTAAGGGCTCCAACTATCTCGACGTGCTTTCACATGTGCGCACCGTGGTTCTCGACAAGACTGGCACGCTCACCAAAGGGGTGTTCGCCGTCGAGGCAGTACACCCGGAAGAGACCGACGAGAGACAACTGCTGCACCTGGCCGCTCATGTGGAGCATTTCTCTTCTCACCCCATAGGAGCGGCTCTGCGTGATGCCTTCCCCGATGAGGCCACCGACGGATGCACGGTCTCCGACGTACAGGAACATGCAGGGCGAGGTATCATCGCAATGGTGGCAGGACGCAGGGTGGCTGTGGGCAACACCCTCCTGATGGACGACGAGGGAGCAAAATGGCACGACTGTGAGATGCATGGCACGGTGATACATGTGGCCATTGATGGCCGTTATGCCGGACATATAGTCATCAACGACCAGGTGAAAGAGGATGCTGCTGAGGCCGTGGCCGCGCTGCACGACCTAGGGGTGACGCATGCGGTGATGCTCACGGGCGACAGACAGGAAGTGGCACGACGCGTAGCAGAAAGGGTGGGCATAGATGAATGGCACGCCGAACTGCTGCCACAAGATAAGGTGGAACATGTGCGGCGCCTATCGCACGACAGCCAAGACGGGATGCTGGCCTTCGTGGGCGACGGTATCAACGACGCACCGTCGCTGGCCATGGCTGACGTGGGCATAGGCATGGGAGGACTGGGCTCGGATGCTGCCATACAGGCTGCAGATGTGGTCATCATGGACGATAAACCCACACGCCTGCCTCTCGCCATACGCATAGCACGGCGCACGCTCGGCATAGCACGGCAGAACGTGGCGCTGGCACTCGGCATAAAACTGGCTGTGCTGCTGCTCGCAGCAGTAGGACTGGCCACCATGTGGATGGCTGTCTTCGCCGACGTGGGCGTCACCGTAATAGCCACTCTCAACGCCATGAGGGCACTTATGGTGAAGGAGGGATGAAAAATTAAGGAAAAAAATATCACTCCAAGCGTTAATTGTGGTTAATCTCTTCTTCTAATAGCAGATTTTTTTGTTACTTTGCACCGAATTTGGTGTATTATAACCTCTACAATGGGAAAAAAGAAGAAGAAAAACCGCGGCCGTAGCAAGCTGCAGTTGGTTACTTTGTGTATCAGCACATCACTGGTACTCATACTTTTAGGCATGGTCGTGTTTACTGTCTTTACGGCAAAAGACCTGTCTTCTTACGTGAAAGAAAACCTTACAGTCACCATGGCTTTGGCAGAAGATACTACTGAACCAGAGGCACAGCAGCTGATGGAACAGTTGCGCGCGCGACCGTATATCAGTAACCTGGAGTATATCAACAAAGACTCTATGCTGGCTGAACAGACGGTAGAGATGGGTATCGACCCTTCTGAGTTTGCCGGATACAATCCGTTCTTCGCCATGGTGGAATTTCAACTCAAGGCGGAATATGCCAATAGCGACTCGCTGAGGTGGATTTCACAGGAACTGAAGAGAAATGCGAAAATCGATGAGGTCACTTACCCGCAAGACCTGATCGACAGCGTCAACAACTTCCTCACCAAGGTGGGCATAGTACTGCTGATACTGGCTGCTCTGCTGCTCTTCGTGTCATTCTCGCTTATCAACAATACTGTCAGACTGGGCATCTATGCCCGCAGGTTCAGCATACACACCATGAAACTGGTAGGTGCCTCGTGGGGCTTCATCCGTGCACCGTTCATACGGCAGGCCGTGGTCCTGGGTCTGGTGGCTGGCATCCTGGCATGTGTGGTGCTGGGCATTGGCGTGTATGTGCTCTTCACATACGAACCAGACGTGATGAAGGTTATCACATGGAGGGTTCTCTTCATCACAGGATGCGCTGTGCTGGTGTGCGGAGTCATCATTACCACCTTCTGCTCATGGCTCTCAGTAAACAGGTTCCTGCGCATGAAGGCAGGTGAGCTGTACAAACATTAACAAGCATTTTTCACATAATTTATTTTATGAACAGGCAAAATTACGCTTTCGATCGTACCAACTTCATCCTGTTGGCTGTAGGCGCTGCGGTGGTCATCATAGGTTTCATACTCATGAGCGGCGGCAGCACTTCCGATACTGAGTTCAATCCCGACATCTTCAGTGCCATGCGTATTAAAGTGGCACCCGTGGTGTGTTTCCTGGGCTTCGTATCGATTATCTATGCAGTGGTGCGCAAACCGAAAGACAACGAGGTTGACATTGACGACAACCTCACAGACAACAACAAAAGATAAGACACAATGACTATTCTTCAGACTATTGTGCTGGCTATTATCGAAGGACTGACTGAGTTTCTTCCAGTCTCGTCTACCGGACACATGATAATAGCTCAGAATCTCATGGACATCGAGAGTACACCCTTTGTCAAGGCTTTCACTATCATCATCCAGTTTGGTGCCATCCTCTCCGTGGTGTGCCTCTACTGGCATCGCTTCTTCCGCCT
>OMSQ01000051.1 GCA_900313805.1 uncultured Prevotella sp.
GATAATCTCCAGGTTATGGTCGATGGCCATATAGAGATTCGAGATGGTCTGTGCCTGTACACCCTGTGTGGCATCCACCACCAGCAGTGCACCCTCGCAGGCGGCTATGGAGCGCGACACCTCGTAGGAGAAGTCCACATGTCCCGGAGTGTCTATCAGATTGAGTATGTATTTCTCGCCGTCTAGCTCATACTCCATCTGTATGGCATGACTCTTGATGGTTATGCCACGTTCCTTCTCCAGATCCATGTCGTCCAGCATCTGACCCTCGGTTATCTGGATGGTATTGGTATGCTCCAGCAACCGGTCGGCCAGGGTCGACTTGCCATGGTCTATGTGTGCTATTATGCAAAAGTTCCTTATATTCTTCATTCAGTCTTTTCTCTACTTCACGGCCACCGTGCCAGCAGGGTCAACCGGCTGACTGATACAGGTAGCGCTTGATGCTCCTCTTGGGAGTCTTGGCAAACTCCTCGGTGTGAAGCCTGATACTCGAGAGCTTGCTGTACGACGGCAGCAGGTTGTTCAGTTCTACACGGTTCTGCTCCATGATGTTCGACAGGTCTTCGCTGGTGAAGCCCATGGTCTTGGCCTCGTCGTAGTCGGGATGTACCAGTCCCACCAGCTTGTCGCCTTCCTGTATCACGATGCTCTCGTTCACCATGGCCATGCTGTTCAACTTGTCTTCTATCTCTTCGGGGTATATGTTCTGTCCGTTGGCTCCCAGCAGCATGTTCTTAGAGCGGCCTTTGATGAAGACGTTGCCCTCGTAGTCTATGGTGCCAAGGTCGCCGGTGTGATACCATCCCTCGCTGTCCAGGGTCTCGGCGGTGGCTTCGGGGTTCTTGTAGTAGCCCAGCATCACGTTCATGCCGCGAGCCAGTATCTCGCCGGGGATGTTCTGCGGATCGCGACTGTTTATCTTTACCTCCATGTGCGTTACGGCACGGCCGCAACTGCCCTGCTTGAAGGTGCTGTAGTCGCTGTAGCAGATGATGGGAGCACACTCGGTGGCTCCCTAGCCCACGGTGTAGGGGAACTCTATGCGGCGCATGAACGACTCCACCTCCTGATTGAAGGCAGCTCCACCCACGATCACCTCGTAGAAACGGCTGCCAAAGGCCTTCCTTACCTCTTCGCATATCATCTGGCGCACCTTCTTGTTTACCACGGGCATGCCCAGGAGCAGGCGCATCCTGTTGTTCTGTATCTTCGGGAATACCTTCTTGCGTATTATCTTCTCTATCACCAGAGGCACGGCAATGACGATAGACGGCTTCACCTCGGCAAAGGCCTGGGCTATGATGGCTGGAGAGGGCACACGGTTGAGGAAGAAGATATGGCAGCCTCTCAGGAATTCAAAGATGAACTCAAACGCCATGCCGTACATGTGTGCCATAGGCAGTATGCTCAGCACCTGATCACCAGGCTTCATGTTGTTGCCCAGTGCCTGACAGGCAAAGTCGTAGTTGCTCCACATGGCACGGTAGGGTATCATCACACCTTTAGAGAAACCAGTGGTGCCCGAGGTGTAGTTGATGAGAGCCAGCTCGTCACCGCTCGTCTCGTGGTAGTATTTCACATGCTCTGCACGGAAGTACTTGGGATATTTCTTGCCAAACATCTCGTTCAGATGTTCGCGGGCGTATGTCAGCTTCTCGCTCCTGCTGAAGAGTATGGAGTAGTCGGGATTGTAGATTATGCCCTCCAGCCCCGGCATCTTCGTCGGATCTATGGTCTTGGCCACCACATCGCCCACAAAGAGAATCTTGGCTTCGCTATGGTTCACTATGTTGTGCACCTGATCGGGAGTGAACTCATGCAGTATGGGCACCGCTACGGCTCCGTAGGCCATGGTGGCGAGGAAGGCGGCAGCCCAACCGGCGCTGTTCCTGCCGCAGATGGCTATCTTGTCGCCACGGTTCACACCGCAGTTCTCGAACATTATATGCAGTTTCTCTATCTTGCGGGCCACGTCGTGATACTGTAGGGTGATTCCCTTGTAGTCGGTCAGTGCGTCACGATGCCAGTTGTCTATTATAGACTTCTCCAATATGGCATTAAAACAAGGTGCTTGTTCCATAATATGTAGATTTGTTTTATTTCTGATATAGATAGCGCTTGATGCTCTTTTTCGGGGTTTTGGCAAATTCCTGAGCCTGCAGCTCTATGCGATACAGGCGGGAGAACGATGGCAGCTGACGGTTCAGGTCCTGACGGTTCTGCTCCATTATCTGACTCAGTTCGTCTTCGCTGAATCCCATCCTCTTTGCCTCCTCGTAGTCGGGATAAACCAGTCCCACAAGTCGCTGGCCACGCTGCACCACCAGACATTCCGACACCATGGCCATAGAGGCCAGCTTGTCTTCTATCTCCTCGGGATACACGTTCTGGCCATTACTGCCTAAAAGCATGTTCTTTATACGGCCGCGTATGAACACATGGCCGTCGGCACTCATGGTGCCCAGGTCGCCGGTGTGATACCAGCCGTCCTTGTCCAGCACTTCGGCGGTGGCCTCGGGGTTCTTGTAGTAGCCAGTCATCACGTTCATGCCTCGGGTCACTATCTCGCCAGGCACGTTCTCGGGGTCCCCGCTCAGAATCTTCACCTCCATGCGGTCTACGGGCGTGCCGCAACTGCCTGGCACGAAGTCCTCATGGTTGCAGAAACTGATGAGGGGGGCACATTCTGTGGTGCCGTAGCCCACGGTGATGGGGAAGTCTATGCTCTTTAGGAAAAGTTCTATTTCCTGATTGAGCGAGGCTCCGCCCACTATCACTTGGAAAGCATTGCCGCCGAAGGCTTCTTTCACTAAGTTGCAGATACGCTGCTTCACTTTCTTGTTCACCAGTGGCATGTTGAGCAATATGCGCAGACGGTTGTACTGCACCTGGGGGTACACCTTGGCGCGTATTATCTTCTCCACCACCAAGGGCACGCTTATCACCACCGACGGATGTATGTCGGCAAAGGCCTGTGCTATCAGGGCTGGCGACGGCAGACGGGTGAGAAAGAAGATGTGGCAGCCGTGGCAGAAGTCGTATAGGAACTCCACTGTCATACCGTACATGTGGGCCATGGGGAGTATGCACAGGGTGTTGCTGCCTGCCGCCATCCTGCTGCCCAGCATGCGCTCACAGTAGGCCAGGTTGCTCCACAAAGTGCGGAAGGGTAGCATAACGCCCTTCGAGAAACCCGTCGTGCCCGACGTGTAGTTGATGAGTGCCAGCTCCTCGCTAGTATCTTCAAAATAATTTACATGCTCGGGCAGGAACACATTGGGATACTTCTTGCCGAAAAGCTCGTTCAGATGATGGCGGGCATAGTCCAGACGCTCACTGCGCGAATGGAATATCGAGAAATCGGGCAGGTTGATGATACCTTCCAGCATGGGCATGGCATCGGCATCTATACTCTTCACTACCACATCGCCCACAAAGAGGAGCTTGGCCTCACTGTGGTTCACTATGTTATGTATCTGCTCAGGGATAAATTCGTTCTGCACAGGCACGGCCACGGCTCCATAACTCAGCACACCCAGAAAGGCTACTGCCCAGTTTGAACTGTTCCTGCCGCAAAGTGCTATCTTGTCGCCACGCTTCAATCCTGCGTGTTCGAAAAGTATGTGTAACTTCTCTATCTTACGTGCCACATCCTTGAACTGAAGGGTCACTCCTTGATAGTCGGTCAGGGCATCGCCATGCCAGTTGCGGCGAATGCTCTCAGCTACACATGCGTTAAAACTTGGTACAGTTGACATTGCACAAATTTTCAAA
>OMSQ01000105.1 GCA_900313805.1 uncultured Prevotella sp.
GAAAACAAAAAAATGCTGCTCCTGCCAACTATATGTGTTCTAGAGATATTCTGGAGGTAATCACATGACGCTGAAGGCGTCACCGCTCTGTAACCGAGGGTACGAGCGAAGCGAGCACACCCGGACGTGAGACAATATACATATAAAGCCTATAAAAGTAGGGAAACAGACGTTTTTTAGACAAAAACGTCGCAAAATTTGCGTTATTTTGAGAGTTTCTTTGCTACGCGAAGGTAGGCTGCGTCTCGGAAAAACTCAAATACATTTGGTTTTTCACTCAACTTGCACTACCTTTGCTTACGCCAAGGTAGGCTGCACCTAAACAATAAAAATATGCTAGCATATTTTGTATTGTCTTCGGTTTGCACTACCTTTGCACACAAAATAAAAAGGTAATGATGAAAAGGATATTCTATATGCTGGCGGCAGTCGTGGCTGTATGCTCTTTCGTGGCTTGCAGCAGCGGAGAGACATACGCTGAGAAACTGGAAAAAGAGCGCGCAGCCATTAAACAGTTTATCATCGACAAGGACATAAAGGTCATCGATGAAAGTGACTTCAAGGCTGCCGGCAATACTACCGACGTGAGCAAAAACGAGTATGTGCTCTTCTCAAGCACTGGCGTGTATATGCAGATAGTAAGGGAAGGCTGCGGTGAAAAACTGAAAAACGGAGAGACGGCAAGTGTGCTCTGCAGATATTCCGAGCGTAACCTGCTGGCCGACACGCTGATATCTTCAAACAATGACGTGTTTTTCGCTTCCATGCCCGACAAAATAAGCATATCCAACAGCAACGGCACTTTCACCGCTTCTTTCATCAGCGGACTGATGTACAACATCTATGGTGGGTCGGTGCCTTCGGGATGGCTCGCTCCCTTCACATACGTGAAACTGGGAAGGCCTGTCAAAGAGGATGAACAGACGGCAAAGGTGAAACTCATAGTGCCAGCTGAACAGGGACAACGCTATGCTGCACAGTACACCTATCCTTGCCATTACGAGATAACTTTCGAAAGAGGAATATAAACTAAAAAATCATATTATGACTCTCATAAAATCCATATCGGGCATCAGAGGCACGATAGGCGGTGGAGTGGGCGATACGCTTAACCCACTCGACATAGTGAAGTTTACTACCGCATTTGCCACTTTCATACAGAAAAACGACAATGAGCATACCGGACGTATCGTGGTGGGACGCGATGCGCGTATCTCGGGCGAGATGGTGCGAAGCATCGTCTGCGGCACGCTGATAGGTGTCGGGTATGACGTAATAGATATAGGACTGGCCACTACGCCTACCACTGAACTGGCTGTGCAGATGTCAAATGCCGACGGAGGTATCATCATAACGGCCAGTCATAACCCTAAGCACTGGAATGCACTGAAACTGCTCAATCACCACGGGGAGTTCCTCAACAAGGCCGAGGGTGAAGAGGTGCTCAGGATGGCTGAGGCCGAGGAGTTCAACTATGCATACGTGGACAATCTCGGAGAATACACGCTCGACGAGTCGTTCACTCAACGCCACGTAGACCATGTGCTCGACTTGCAACTCGTTGATCATAAGGCTGTTGCTGAACGCCGCTTCAAGGTGTGCGTGGATGCCATCAACAGCGTGGGAGGCATAGCACTGCCTATGCTGCTCGATGCGCTCGACGTGGAATACACTATGCTCAACGGCGATGCCAACGGACACTTCGCACATAACCCTGAACCGCTGGAGAAGAACCTGCAGGGTATCATGCAGGAGATGCGCTCGGGCGAGTACGACCTGGGTATCGTGGTTGACCCCGATGTGGACAGGCTGGCTTTCATCTCTGAGGACGGCACTATGTTTGGCGAGGAATATACTCTCGTGGCAGTGGCCGACTACATCCTATCACACACTCCCGGCAACACGGTGAGCAACCTCTCCTCTACACGCGCTCTGAGCGACGTGACGGCAAAATACGGCGCTACCTACGCTGCCGCTGCCGTGGGCGAGGTTAATGTCACTACCAAGATGAAGGAGGTGGGAGCCGTAATAGGTGGCGAAGGCAATGGTGGAGTAATCTATCCTGCCAGTCACTACGGTCGCGACGCTCTGGTGGGCATTGCCCTCTTCCTCACCGCTCTCGCCAAGCGCAATCTCACTCCTTCCCAGTGGAGAAAGACGCTGCCTCACTACGAGATGGCAAAGAACCGCATCGACCTCACCCCGTCTACTGACGTGGATGCCATACTCAAACAGGTGAAAGCACGCTTTGCCGACCAGCGGGTGAACGATATCGACGGCGTGAAAATCGACTTCGAAGACAAGTGGGTGCACCTGCGCAAATCGAATACGGAACCTATCATACGCGTGTACAGCGAGGCTCACACAGCTGCCGAGGCAGAAGAGATAGCACGGCAGATAATGGACATCATCGAGCAGATGCAGTGACCTCCGGTCAGTCGTCGCTCTCAGCAGCCGACGATGACTCACGTGCTGCACGGATGTTGCGCATCAACCCCTCATACTTGGCCCTTTTCACGGCACTGCCCCTGAAAAGGGCCAAATATTGTTCATGGGTCAGCGTGTGCCAGTCGGATGGGGTCATCGACAACAGCTGCTCTGAAGGATGCAGCGCACTCTCTGTAGTGGGCACCCCGCGGCGGGTATGGGGACATACCTGCTGACAGGTGTCGCAGCCGTAGATGCGGTTGCCCATGCTCTTCACCACCTCGGCACTGAGAGCACCACGATATTCTATGGTCTGGTACGACAGACAGCGACGAGCGTCGAAACTGGTCACTCCGTCGGAGATGCTCAGCGCACCCGAAGGACAGGCCCTGACACAGGCCTCGCACTTGCCGCAACGAGAGGGTAGGGTGCTGTCGTAGTCCAGAGGCTCTGTCAGGAACAACTCGCCCAGGAAAAACATGCTGCCGGCACCGGGAATGATGAGCTGGTGGTTGCGTCCTATCCATCCTATACCGGCACGCCATGCCCAGTAGCGCTCCAGCACAGGGGCGGTGTCGCAGAAGGCACGGTACTCCGTGGCGCCTATACGGGCTGCCAATTTGTGCAGACGCTCCTTCATCAGGTCGTGGTAGTCACGGCCAAGGGCATAGACGGATATCTGGTAACTGTCCTGGGGAAGCGACTGCTCGGGCGCATAACTCATGGCCACACTCACTATGCTCTGCACTCCGGGCATGAGCAAACGAGGGTCGAGACGCTTGTCAATGTTGTTCTGCATATAGCCCATCTCGCCATGACTGCCACAGTCCACCCACTCACGATAACGGCTGGCGGTGGCGGCATCTACAGGGCCGGCCTTGGCTATGCCGCAGGCGTAAAAGCCGAGGTCGTAGGCCTCGGCTTTTATGTCATTCGAAGATCTTAAACTCATAACCTTCCTCCTTCAACCACTCCAAGGCTGCTGGAAGCGCTTCGTGTAGCTTGTCTATGCTCTTCAGCGAATCGTGGAAAGTCAGGATGCTGCCGTTGCGCGTGTAGCGCTTCACGTTGTCCAGCACGTCGGCGGCATCCAGCCACTTGGAGTAGTCGCGTGTCACCAAGTCCCACATCACGATTTTGAAGTCCTTGCGCAGCCAGTAGTACTCACTCCAGCGCATCACACCGTGGGGCGGACGGAACAGATGGGCATGGATGAGTTCGTTGGCCTTGAAGGTGTCGATGATGTAGGTTAGGGTCCAGTGCTTGAAGGCGCCCAGGTGATGGAATGTGTGATTGCCCACCTGATGGCCGTCGGCCACTATGGCGTCATACAGCTCCGGGTGCTTGTGCACATTGTCGCCTACCATGAAGAACGTGGCCTTGGCGCCGTAGCGGCGGAGCGTGTCGAGTATGAATGGCGTCGACTCAGGTATCGGACCGTCGTCAAACGTCAGATATACTGCACGCTCGTTCTTGTTCATGCGCCAGATGGCCTTTGGAAAGAGCCAACGCAGCCAGAAGGAAGGTTGCTCCAGTATCATTGCATTCCCGGTATCTGACCTCCCTTGCTCTGGTATCTCTCAGCTGCTGACTGCAACTTCTCGAAGTGCTTCTCAGCCCACTCCTCGTCAAACGGCTTCATTGCATCTATCACATACGACATCAGCTGGATGTTCATCAGACACTCATCCTGATAGGCGAGGAAGTCCATAGTGTCGAGCGACATGTAGAAGTTGAGGTATTGCTCCGCACTCTTCCACATCTTTCCTGCTATATATGCGGCTTTGGCCTTCTCGCCCAACTTGCCCCATGCGCGTATCTGGTCCAGACTGCCGCTCAGGTAGTCGTGGTGGATGCTGCTCTCGGGCAGCTCCTTCTCCATCTTCTCCAGGGCTTTGCGGGCCTTGTCGGTCTTGCCCTCGTCTATCAAGGCGTTGGCCAACTGGCCGAACAGACGCTTGTGGGTGCAGCACATGCGGTACACTGTCTGATCCAGATATACGTTCGGATCGCTCACACCGCCATACTTGAACTTGTTCATCATCACATCGTATGTCTTGTCGGCATCAAAGGTCTTGCCGCCACGGGTGGTGAACGGGGTGATGCGGTTTACCAGACCCTCCTGGATGAAGTTGTCGCCCAGATTTATGAAGTTCTCCTCGCCCACGGTGATGGCCACATAGAGCGGACGGGTCCAGTTGCACTGCGACACCATCTCGAGCATCATCAGGTCGCTCTTGCCCAAGCTGCGGCGGCCCTTGAGCGAGATGACCATACGGTCGGGTATCGAGTCGCTGGGCAGCATCATGCCGCTGCGGCGCACGGCATCCTTGTCTATGGTCATATACAGCGTGTCGGTGGGTATCACCTGCACACGCTCATTCTCAGGTATCTCAAACAGACTGTGCAGATATGCACTCGTATTGGCACTCATATCTCCGCGAACCCACAGCTTCAGCACGTTCTTCAGTTCAAATGGCTCGTCGCCAAACAGCTTTTTCGCTTCGTCGGGATGCTCCTTGTACAGGGCACGTATGCCCTCCTTCAGGTCGGGCTGTATGGTCACATACTCCGATGTGCCGGCACAGTAGTCTATGCGGGGCCAGGTGATGGGCACCGAGGGTGAGTCGTAGGCAGGACGACGCATCTGGTCTATGTACCAGTCGGTCTGAAGGTAACTCAGATTGCACACGCGGGCGTCGGTGCGGAAACCCTCCGTCTCCTGGCCGTACCAGAGCGGGAAGGTGTCGTTGTCGCCGTTGGTGAAGATGATGGGCTTGCCCTCTGACTGCAGTGACTGCAGGTAGTTCCCGCCGAAGTCGCGACAGGTGTAGCGACCGCTGCGGTCGTGGTCGTCCCATGTCTGGGAGGCCATCTGTACAGGCACCGCCAGGGCTGCCACACCGATGATGGCAGAGGTGACCACGCTCTCGCGCTTCAGCACGTTCTTCAGCATCTCAATGATGGCCACCACGCCCAGTCCGCACCAGATGGCGTAGGCGTAGAACGAACCGGCGTAGGCATAGTCGCGCTCACGAGGCTGCTGCGGGGTCTGGTTCAGATAGAGCACTATGGCAAGACCGGTCATGAAGAAGAGGAAGAACACCACCCAGAACTGACGTATGCCCTTCACTCCGCGGAAGGCCTGCCAGAAGAGTCCTATGAGTCCCAGAAGCAGGGGCAGACAGTAGAACACGTTGTGGCCCTTGTTTTCCTTCAACTCGTCGGGCAGCAGTTCCTGGTCGCCCAGACGGGCGTTGTCTAGGAACGGTATGCCGCTTATCCAGTTGCCGTGGGTTATCTCGCCGTGTCCCTGTATGTCGTTCTGACGACCGGCGAAGTTCCACATGAAGTAGCGCCAGTACATGAAGTTCACCTGATAGGTGAAGAAGAACTTTAGGTTCTCCACCATCGTGGGCATCTTCACCATCTCGCCGCTGCTGTAGGCGCTGGGCTCGTATTTGCCTTCCACACCGCCCATCCACGACTCGTATGCGGCCTTGTGGGCTGCGCTGTACATACGCGGGAAGAACATGTTCTGCACATATTCGGGGTTCTCCTTGCGGCTCACGATGAAGTAGCTGTCGGGCTCGTCAGGAGAGGCTTTCTCTTTTCTCTGATAAACAGGGGCACCGCCCTGCATCTTCACACGACCGTCGGGAGTGGCGGCATACTCTGAGTTGTAGGCCTGTCCGTAGAGCAGCGGGCGGTAGCCATACTGGTCACGGCTCAGGTAGTTGCCCAGGGTGAAGATGTCCTCGGGGGAGTTCTGATCCATCGGCGGGTTGGCAGACGAGCGTATCACTATCACGGCGTATGTGCTGTAGCCTATCATCAGCATCAGCAGGCAAAGCATGATGGTGTTCTTGGCACGGGCAGTGACCAGGGCCATGCCCTTGCGCTTGATTTTCAGCACAAACCATAATATGGTCAGTGCCACTATGCCAATAAAGGCGGCACTCCAGCCATAGCCGTAGAAGGGGATGCCCAGCAGGGCTATGCCTGCTACGAACGATATGTTCTGGCGGCACTCACTGCGGTCTACGTAACTCTCGTATATGGCCCATATCACCACTGCCACAAGCAGCAGTATGTACACCAGCACACCGGTGTTGAATGGCATGCCCAGCGTATTGACGAACAGCAGTTCGAACCAGCCGCCCACGGTGATGATGCCGGGCACCACGCCGTAGAGCACGGCGGCTATGAGGATGGCACTGATGATGAGTGCCAAAATCGAACCTTTCAGGTTGGCATCGGGGAAACGCTTGTAGTAGTACACCAGCACTAAGGCGGGGATGCACAGCAGGTTGAGCAGGTGAACGCCTATCGACAGACCTGTCATATAGGCTATGAGCACCAGCCAGCGGTCGGCATGCGGCTCGTCGGCATGGTCCTCCCACTTCAGTATCAACCAGAATACAATGGCGGTGAACAGCGAGGAGTAGGCATACACCTCTCCCTCTACGGCACTGTACCAGAAGGTGTCGCTGAAGGTGTATATCAGCGCTCCCACCAGACCTGAGGCTTCTATGGATATCAGTTTGGCTGTGGTCAACTCACTCCAGTCGTCTATCACCAGCCTGCGAGCCAGATGGGTGATGCTCCAGAACAGGAACATGATACACAAGGCACTCAGCAGCGCGTTCATGATGTTCACCATGTAAGCCACGGTTGACGGGTCGCTAGCAAACTGCGAGAACAGGTTGGCGGTGAGCATGAAGAAGGGGGCACCAGGCGGATGGCCTACTTCCAACTTATAACCTGTAGTGATAAATTCTGGACAGTCCCAGAAACTGGCTGTCGGTTCTACGGTGGAGCAATACACAAACGCGGCTATGGCAAACACCAGCCAGCCGAGAAGGTTGTCCACTCTTCTGAAATTTCTCATCGGAAAAATGCTTTTTGTACTATATTTCGAAATACGGCTGCGAAGGTACGAAAAATAATCCATTCA